>CAZSKV010000454.1:0-6043 GCA_964607495.1 uncultured candidatus Brocadiaceae bacterium | reverse complement strand
GTGCGCGCAGTGCGCGGGCGAGCGGCTGGGGCCGGCGCAGCGCCGGGTGCTGGTCGGCGGCGTGTCGCTGCCGGCGTTCGCGCGCCTGACGGTCGCGGCGGCGCAGGCGCAGCTGCGCGCGCTCGAGCTCGGCAAGAGCGAACGCACGATCGCGCACGAGATCCTGCGCGAGATCGGCAACCGGCTGTCGTTCCTGTCCTCGGTCGGCCTCGGCTACCTGACCCTCGACCGCTCCGCGGCGACGCTCTCGGGCGGGGAGGCCCAGCGCATCCGGCTCGCGACCCAGCTCGGCAACCGCCTGGTCGGCGTGCTCTACGTGCTCGACGAACCCACGGTCGGGTTGCACGCGCGCGACACCGAGCGGCTGCTGCGGACGCTGCTCGAACTGCGCGACCTCGGCAACACGATCGTCGCCGTGGAACACGACCCGCAGATGATCCGCGCCGCCGACTGGGTCGTCGATCTCGGACCGGGCGCGGGTCAGCACGGCGGCCGCGTGGTCGCGGTCGGACCCCCGGACGCGGTCGCCGCGGCGCCGACCCTGACCGGCCGTGGTCTGCGCGGCGAGATCATGCCGGCGCTGCCGCGCGCGCGCCGGAGTCCGCTCGGGACGATCGCGCTGCGCAAGGTGCGGATGCACAACCTGAAGGGGCTCGATGTCGACTTCCCGCTCGGCGTGTTCACGGCCGTGACCGGGGTCTCGGGCTCGGGCAAGAGCACGCTCGTGCTCGACGTGCTGCTGCCGCTGCTGCGCAGCGGCAAGGCCAGGCTCAGCGGCATCCGCCGCGCGCACGCGATCGTCGTCGACCAGAGCCCGATCGGTGCCTCGCCGGCCAGCAACCCGGCGACCTATGTCGGGGCGTTCGACGCGATCCGGCAGCTCTTCGCGCAGCTGCCGCAGGCGCGGGCCCAGGGCTACAAGGCGGGGCGCTTCTCGTTCAACGTCGCAGGCGGCCGGTGCGAGGCCTGCGAGGGCAAGGGCAGCATCCAGGTCGAGATGCACTTCCTGGCCGACGTCTGGATCGGTTGCGAAGTGTGCAGGGGCCGGCGCTACGAGCCGGGCACGCTCGCGGTCCAGTACCGCAACCAGTCGATCGCCGACGTGCTCGCGCTCGAGGCCGCGGCCGCGCTCGACCTCTTCGCCAACCACCCGAAGATCGCGCGGCCGCTGCGCCTGCTCTGCGACGTCGGGCTCGGCTACCTGCAACTCGGCCGGGCCGCCAACACCCTGTCCGGCGGCGAGGCGCAGCGCATCAAGCTCGTGGCCGAACTCGCGCGCCCCGGCAAGGAGCACAATGTCTACCTGCTCGACGAGCCGACCACCGGCCTGCATCTCGACGACGTCGCGAAGCTGATCGCGGTGCTGCAGCGCCTGGTCGACCGCGGTGACACCGTGATCGCGGTCGAGCACCATCTCGATGTGATCGCCGCCGCCGACCACGTGCTCGAACTCGGGCCGGAGGCCGGCGATGCCGGCGGCGAGATCGTTGCGGCGGGTCCGCCCGAACGGATCGCCAAGACCGCGCGCAGCGCGACCGGACGCTACCTCGCGCCCCTGCTGCGGCACCGCGCGCCCGTGTCCCCTGGCACCGCGGAGGCCGGCGGATGAGCGCACCGCTGATCGTGCAGACGGATCACACGATCCTGCTCGAGACCTCGCATCCGGAGCACGCGCGCGCGCGCGAGCAGCTGTGCCGGTTCGCGGAGCTCGTGAAGTCGCCCGAGCACGTGCACTTCTACCGCACGAGCCCGCTCTCGCTCTGGAACGCGGCCGCGGTCGGCACGCCGCTGCGCGAGATCCTCGCGTTCCTGCAGCAGGCCTCGCGCTACCCGATCGCGGCGCAGGTGCTGACCGAGCTCGAACAGTGGTATGCGCGCTACGGTCAGTTGCGTTTCGTGCCCGGCGAGGCGGCCGACACGATCGTGCTGGTGGCGACCGACGGCGGCCTGCTGCAGGAGCTGCTCGCGCATCGCCTCGTGAGCGCCGTGGTCGGCGAGACCGCGCCCGCGGGCGACCGGTTCCCGTTCGCGCGGGCCTTGCGCGGCGAACTCAAACAGGCCCTGGTGCGGCTCGGCTATCCGGTGCAGGACCTGGCGGGCTACGAGACCGGCGCCGCCCTGGCCATGCGCATGCTGCCGATCGCGCGCAACGGCCGGCCGTTCGCGCCCCGTGACTACCAGCTGCGTGCGGCCGACGCCTTCTGGGCCGGCGGGAGCTCGCAGGGTGGCTGCGGGGTCGTCGTGCTGCCTTGCGGCGCCGGCAAGACGGTGGTCGGGATCCGGGCGATGGAACTGCTGCAGACGCGCACGCTCGTGCTGACGACGAACACGGTCGCGGTCCGGCAGTGGCGGCAGGAACTGCTCGACAAGACCGACCTGCCGGCCGACGCGGTCGGCGAGTACACGGGCGACACCAAGCAGATCCGGCCGGTCACGATCGCGACCTATCAGATCCTGACCTGGCGCCGGCAGAAGCTGACCGGGTTCGAGCATTTCGGCCTCTTCGCCGATCACCCCTGGGGCCTCGTGATCTACGACGAGGTGCACCTGCTGCCTGCCCCGGTGTTCCGCGCGACCGCGGCGATCCAGGCCCGCCGCCGTCTCGGCTTGACGGCCACGCTCGTGCGCGAGGACGGCAAGGAGCACGAGGTGTTCGCGCTGATCGGGCCCAAGCGCTTCGACCTGCAGTGGAAGCAGCTCGAGCAGCAGGGCTTCCTCGCGGCGGCCAGCTGTTTCGAGGTGCGCGTGCCGATGCCCCACGACCTCGCGCAGCGCTATCGCGCGGCCGGGGCCCGCGCGCAGTTCCGGATCGCGAGCGAGAACGCGGCCAAACAGGACGTCGTCGGCCGGCTGCTCGCGCGCCACCAGGGCGACCGCGTGCTGCTGATCGGGCAGTTCGTCGAGCAGCTCGTCGCCCTCGCGACCGTGTTCGGCATCCCGCTGATCACCGGCCGCACGCGCAACGACGAACGCGAACGCCTCTACGCCGCGTTCCGCGCCGGCACCCTGCCCCGGCTGATCGTCTCGAAGGTCGGCAACTTCGCGATCGACCTGCCCGACGCGAACGTCGCGATCCAGGTGTCGGGGACGTTCGGCAGCCGGCAGGAGGAGGCGCAGCGCCTGGGCCGCGTGCTGCGCCCCAAGCAGGACGGCGGCGCCGCATGGTTCTACTCGCTGGTCAGCGACGGCAGCCGCGAGCAGGAGTTCAGCCGCAAGCGCCAGCTCTTCCTGACCGAGCAGGGTTACAGCTACGCGATCGTGGACGCCGAACTCACGGCGGCGAAGGCGAAGTGCTCATGACCTCCTACACGCTGCGCTCGCTGCTGAAGGAACGCCCGCCGAAGGAGATCCTCGAGGTCTGCGCGCGCTGGGGCTGCGGCGGCCACGCCGCGGACGCGCAGGCGGCCTGCGGCGCCCTCGCCGCGTCGATGAGCGACGAGCAGCGCGTCGACGCACGCCTGCGCGAGCTGCCGAAGAAGCTCGCCGACGTGTTCGGCAAGCTGCTCGAGACGCCGGCCCGGATGCTGACCGCGCAGGAACTCGCGCAGAAGATCAATGGCGCCGTCGGGTCGCGCTACGAGCTCGACGCCGCCCTCGCGGCGTTGCATCGCGAGGGCTTCATCTGGCCGACCCGGGCGCGCGACTGGCAGTCGTTCGGCAACGGCGGCTGGGCGGTGCCCGGCGAGCTCGCCGACTGCATCGAGGCGATGCGGGAGCGCGAACACAGCGAGCTCAAGGAACTGCTGTCGCTGCAGGGCTTCCTCGCGCGCCGCCACTTCCGCGGCAGCAAGGAGGAGCGGCCCGAACGCGCCGACCATGCGCGCAAGATCTACAAGATGTACCTGCTGCCGGGCGCGATCGACGGCCGCATCCGGCACCTGCCGGCCCGCGTGCGCGAAGTGCTCGAGCTCGCGCTCGTGCGCCACGGGGGACTGCTGCCGCTCGACGAGCTCGGCAAGCACGAGCAACTGGTCGCGGACCCCGAGCTGCTGCGCAAGTGCCTCGAAGAGCAGCTGCTCGGCACGGTGGCGGAGCTGCCGCTGCAGCGCGTCGGCCTGATGCCGCTCGCGGCCGTCGTGCTGTTCCACGAGACGACGCTGCACTGCCTGCCGGCCTGGAGCCAGGCGCATCCGCCGGCCCCGCAGCAGGCGCTCGTCACCGGCGTCGACCTCGTGACCAACCTGTCGCGCTTCCTGCGCGAGCTCGACGGCGGGGCCGTGCAGTTCACGGCCGAGGGCCAGATCTACAAGGCATCGCAGAAGCGCATCGCCAAGGCGATGCTGCCCCTGCCCGGCGGCTTCCTCGACGGCGAGGCCCTGGTCGCCTGGCTCTACCGCTTCAGCCTGCAGCGGCGGCTCGTCGACCGCCGCGGGGCGCGCGCGCTCGGCCTGACCGAAACCGGTCACGCCTTCGAGCAGCAGGGTCTGCACGAGCGGTTGCGCAACCTGCTCGCCTTCGCGGTCGAGGACCGCGAGCTGCCGGGCGAGGGCTATCACCAGGTGCGCCTGCGCCGGATCCTGCTGCGCCTGCTCAAGCGCACCCGGCCCGAGGAGTGGCACGAGGCGCTGTTCCTGCCGTTCCTCGCGCGCAGCACCTACCTGACGACGCTCGATGCCGGCAACGCGCGCGAGTTCTTCGCCGCCCGGTTCCACGCCGGTGGCTACCTGCCGGCGGAGACGCCGCAACAGCTGTGCTGGAACCTGCTGACCTTCGTCAAGAAGCGCCTGTTCCCGCTCGGACTCGTCGACCTCGGACTCGGCGACAGCCGGCCCGTCGCGCTGCGCCTGTCCAAGCTCGGACACGAGCTGCTCGCCCAGGAACAGACGGGCAAGATCGGCGGCGACCGGTCGACGCTGATCGTGAATCCCGACTTCGAGGTGCTGCTGTTCCCGGGTGACGATCTGCACGACGCGATCTTCGCGCTCGATCGCTTCGCCGAACGGACCAAGAGCGACCACGTGCACCACTTCCGGCTCACGCAGGACAGCATCCTCGCGGGGCTGCGGGACGGTCTCACGGTCGGCCTGATCCTGCAGGAACTGACCGACCGGGCCCGCGTGCCCTTGCCGCAGAACGTCGCCTACACGCTCGGCGATTGGGCGAACCGGTGACTGCGGCCGGTCGAGCCACGCCGCTCGCGCTGCTGCTGCCGTTCACGCTGCTGAACAGCATCGCCTGCGGCACGGTCACGAGCGGGATCTTCTTCATCTCCAAGCAGGGCTACGGCTTCACGGACCTGCAGAACTTCGGCCTCGGCCTCGTGCAGGGCCTTGCCTACGTGTGCGGCGCCCTGCTCGCCGGCAGGGTGCGGCTCGCGACCACGCGCCGCACGCTGCTCGCCCTGCTGCTCGGGCTCGGCCTGCTCTGCGGTCTGCCGGCACTCTGGCACGGCCCGGGCGCGCTCTGGGCACTGCTCGGGCTCTATTCGCCGCTCAACGGCATGCTCTGGCCGATCGTCGAGAGCTATGTGAGCGGGGGCCGGCGCGAGCGCGCATTGCGCACGGCGATCGGCGTCTGGAGCGTGACCTGGAGCGGCGCCTTGGTGCTCGCATTCCTCGCGATCTCACCATGGTGCGAGGGCTACCCGCGCGAAGTCCTGCTCGCGCTCGGCGGGCTGCATCTGCTCTCGGCGGGGTTCGCGGTGCGGCTGCCCGCGGAGCCGGCCGCACATGCGCACGAGTTCCATCCGCATCCGCCGAGCTACGAAGAACTGCTGCAGGTGTTCCGCTGGCTGCTGCCGGTCACGACGCTGCTGCTGAACGCGCTGGCGCCGCTCCTGCCGAGCGTGTTCCGCCGTCTCGCGGTCCCCGACGCCTGGGCCAGTGCGCTCACCGTGGCCTGGCTCTTGCCGCGCGCGATCGCGTTCTGCTGGTTGTCCGCGCACGAGCGGTGGCACGGCTCCTGGCGCACGCCGCGCCTGGGTGGCACGTGCCTCCTGGTCGGCTTCGTGCTGACGATCGCGAGCGGTGCCTGCGGCCCAGGGCCCGCCGGCATCACGGTCGTGCTGGTCGGTCTCGTGCTCTACGGCCTCGGCATGGCGATC
>CAZSKV010000453.1:0-2589 GCA_964607495.1 uncultured candidatus Brocadiaceae bacterium | reverse complement strand
GCCGCTACGCCGACGCGCTGACTGCGTTCGCGACCGCGCAAGCCGCGGCCGGTGCGGCGGCTCCGCCCGAGCTGCTGCACAACCTTGCGCTCGCGGCGCTGCGCAGCAGCGACCTGCGCCGCGCCGAGACCGCGGCCGAGGCGCTTGCGGCGCACGGCGGGGCGGAACGCCTCGGCATCCGCGACTTCGTGTTCGGCAGCACCGCGTTCCAACGGTGCGTGCTCGCGGCGCAGCAGGCCGGCGCGGTCGAGGCCGAACCCTTCGCGTTCGATGTCGCGATCGCGCTCGGCGAATCGGCCCGGCGGCATTGGCAGGCCGCGGCCTGCAGCCGCGCCGACTGGCCGGAAGCCCGCCGCAACGTCGAACGGGCGTTGCGCAAGCTCGACGAACTGCGGCAACAGAAGGCCGCAGCCGAGCAGGAGCGCAGCCGCACGCAGCAGCCGCAGCCCAAGCCACCGCAACCGGCCCCGCCGGCCAGGCCGCCCGAGCGCCGGCCTCTCCCTGCGCCGGCCGAACGCACGGCCGAGCGCGCCTCGATCGCCGAGCTGCTGCGCCGGCTCGAGGCCAAGGAGAAGGAGAAGCAGGTCCTGCGCGCCGCGCAGCAACAGCGCCGCGCCGGCGCCGGTGAAAAGGACTGGTGAAACGGGTCTGGCAGCTATTGCTCCTGCCGGGGCTGCTGCTGGCCGCGCGTGCGGCGGCGCAGACGCCAGACGATCTCGCCTCCATCGAACTCGTGGTGCCGAGGCCGAGCTACTGGGTCGGCGAATCCCTGCGCGTCGTGCTGCGGATCGGCGTCGCGCGCGAGCGCTTCGCCGCGCAGGCCCTGCAACTCTCCGCGCGCGCGCTCGATCTGCCGGTGCAGGTGCAGGCGCCATGGTTCGACGCGTTGCCCGGATGCGCGCGCCTCGATGCCGGCGGGGCCGCCGATCCCTCGGGCGCGAGCCTCGCCCTGCAGGACGACCTCGCGCGCACGCGCCGAGCCGGCGTCGCGCAGCGTGACGGCCGCGAGTTCGAGATCCACGAACTGAGCCGCACGTTCCGGCCCGAGCAGCCTGGTGACCTGGTGCTTCCGCCAGTCACGTTGCGCTTCGCCTATGCGACCCGGTTCCGCGACGACTTCGTGCAGGGCCGGGTGCCTCTGGACCGCCACGAGGCCGAGCTGCGTACGACGGCGCGGACGCTGCGCATCGAACCCCTGCCCGTGGCCGGACAGCCGACCGGATTCCAGGGCGCGGTCGGCCGGTTCACGCTGCGCGCCACGGCGAGCCCGCAGAGTGTCGCGGTCGGCGAGGGCATTGCGCTCACCGTGCAGCTCGGCGGCGACGGCGACCTCTCGCTGCTGACCGCGCCGCCGCCCGAGCACTTCGCCGGGTTCCATCTGCGCGGCCGGCGCGAGACCCGCAGCGCCGAGGCGCGGGTGCTGCACTACGACCTCGTGTTGCTGGAGGCGGCGGTGCGCGAAGTGCCGGCCCTGCACTTCGACTACTTCGACCCCACGCCACCGGGCAGCTACCAGACGCTCCGCAGCGCCGCGATCCCGATCGCGGTGCCGACCACGGCCGCGCGCGCCGGGGCGCGCGCGCCCGATCCTGCCGCGGGCGACCTGCGCGATCTCGTCGCTGGCGTCGAAGTGCACGGCGGCGCGCGCACGCTGCGCCTGCCGGCCCTGCAGGTCGTCACCGCGATCTTCGGCCCCTGGCTGCTCGCGCTGCTGCTGCAGAGCGCGCTCTGGTTGCGCGCGCGCCTGCGGCCCACGCCCGCCCGCGTGCGCGCGCGCCTTGCCGCGGCGACCTTCGCGCGGCAGGCCGACCACGACCTCGTGGCCGCGTTCGCCGAGTACCTCGCCGCGAAGCTCGGCTGCCCGGCCGCCGCGGTGATCGGCACCAGGGTCGCGGCCCGGCTGCAGGAGATCGCGGTGCCCGCTCTCCTCGCGAGCGCCGCCGAGCGACTGCTCGACGAGCTGGTCGCGACCCGCTACCGCGGCGGTGCCGTCGCGGACCGGCGTGACGATGTGCAGCGGCTCGTCACTGCGCTGGAGGCCAGGACATGATCCGCAGCGCCTGCCTGCTCGTGCTCCTCGTCGCGCCGCTCGCGGCACAGGACGCGGCCACTGCCTACCGCGCCGGCCGTCATGCCGACGCACTCGCGCTCTACCGCCAGCAGCTGCTGGCGCCCACGAGCGAGCCAGGGCCGCTCTACTTCGCGCTCGGCAACTGCGCCTACCGTCTCGGCCGGCACGCGGAAGCGATCTGGTACTACCGCTGTGCGCAGCTCCGGCTGCCGCGCGACCCGGACATCGCGCACAACCTCGCGCTCGCGCAGGCGCAGCTCGGCCTCGCGCCCGTCGAGCCCAGCGGGTTCGCGCCGTTCACGAGCGCGGAGCTCGCGCTGGCTGCGGGCCTGTTGCAGGGTCTCGGGCTGGCCGGGTTCGTGGTCTGGCGGCGGCGGCGCAGCGCGCGCTTCGCTGCGATCGCGCTCACGCTCGTGGGTCTCGTCGCCGCGAGCGCACTCGGCGCGCGGCATTGGGGCCCCGCGCCGCGCGAGGTGATCGTGCTGCCGGCGAAGGCCGCGCTCCGCGCCACTCCGGCG
>CAZSKV010000452.1:0-3414 GCA_964607495.1 uncultured candidatus Brocadiaceae bacterium | reverse complement strand
GCCCGCGACCGGGCAGCAGGAACACCAGCAGCACGAGCGGCGTGATCTGGCCGTAGTCCCAGGGCAGGAACGGCGACCGCAGCTGCGCGAACAGCATCAGCGCGAGCCAGAGGCGCGCGCGGTGCACGCGGGAGGCATCACCGGTGTCCGCGCCGGCGCGGTGCAGCCGGAAGCCGACGACGACCGCCGCGCCGAGGACCAGCGTGGAAGCCAGGTGCTGCAGCCAGGGCTGCAGCAGCGGGAGGTCGCCGGAGATCCAACCCAGGGCCGCGAGCTTGTGCGGCACGCCGGCGAACGCGAGGTTGACTGCCATCGCGCGCGGCCGCGTCATGAACCAGAAGGCCGAACCATCGGCGAGGCGCCCGAGCTGGTAGGTGACGAACACGCGGTGCACGTCGACGCCGAGCACCGCAACCGAGATCGCGAGGTAGAGCAGGCAGAAGCCTAGCAGCGCTCGCAGCGCCGCGAACCGCCGTTGCAGCAGCCACACCAGCACGAACACCAGCGGCCAGATCTTGACCACCGCGCCGAAGGCCAGCAGCGCGCCGGCGAGCCAGGGCCGTTTCGCCTCGGCCGCGACCAGCGCCAGCCAGGTCGCGGCGAGGACCGCCGGCTGCACATTGCCGATCTGCAGCGTGAGCAGCGGTCCGGTCGCGGCCACGAGGATGCTGAGCAGGCGCAGCTCCGGCTGCGTGCGGAACGCCCCGGCCCACCAGGCGAGCCCGAGCAGCCCGCCGAGGAAGCAGAGCCCCATCACCACGAACCACAGCGCACGGATCGCGAAGAAGTCGAGCCCGAGGCCGAGCAGCAGCCGATGCACGACCAGCAACGGCGGCGGATACGGAAAGTCGTCGATCTGGAAGCGTCCGCCGATCTGTGCATGGATTGGCGTCCGGTCGTGCGGTTCTTCTTCGTAGTGGTCCTTGTCGTAAGGGTTCTGCACGCCGGTGGTGACGAGGTGCGCGGCGAGCACGTAACAGGTCAGGCAACAATGCGTGCGCCCGAACTCCGTGTGGCCCACGACCGCGTCCGCGTGCTGGTTCACGTCGAACGCGAAGCGGCCGGCGCCCGCGAGCCGCCAGGCGCCGACGCCGAGGAGCAGCAAAGAGACCAGGGTCCAGAGCGCACGGCGGGGGAATGCGGACAACATGGCCGCTGGAGGCTAGCGGCCACCTGGGCCAATGCCGACACTGCACCGTCCCCAACCGTCCGCGGAGCCTCCCGATGCCACGCCAGAACCTGCGCTCGTTCCTGCTCGCCACGACTCTCGCCGCGACGCTTTCGGCCCAGGGCACGCCGCTCGGGTTCGCCGAGCAGTTCGCGCTCGCACCCGACCGCGCGAAGGTGCTGGAGCAGCTGATCCCCGGCACCGAGGACTACTACTACTACCACTGCCTGCAGAGCCAGCACGCGGGCGAGTTCGCGCGCGTCGGCCCGCTGCTGCAGGCGTGGCAGCAGCGTCACGGCCGGAGTACCAGGCTCGACGAGATCGAGAACCGGCAGGCCCTGCTGACCTACAGCAGCGATCCGGCGGCTGCGTTCCGCTTCCTGCAGGAGCGGCTGCAGCTGCGCTTCACGGCGGAGCGGCGCTCACCGAGCGCGCGGCCGGACCTGCCGACGAAGCTCGACCCCGAATTGCTCGCGGCCGCGCGCCTCGCGCAGCGGGCGCTGGCCGCGCACCCGCGCTCGCTCGACGGCTTCACCGACCAGGCGCTGCCGGGCCTGGCGGCGACCGACCTCGACGACGACCAGCTGCTGCACCTGCTGCAGCGGCTCACGCGCCCCGACGTCCCGAACCTGCCGGCGCTGGTCGCGCGCAACCTGCAGCATCCGCGCAGCCGCGGCTTCGGCGCGCTGCGCGTCCACCAGAGCCTGCTGCAGGACCAGCTCGAGGAACTCGTGCGGCTGCGTCCGGCCCTGCTGCAGGAGCCCGCGTTCGTCGACGTCTACCTGCGACGGCTCGTGCCCGGCGCCGACGAGTCCGCGCAGGATCTGGCGACGCAACGCGCGCATGTCGAGCGCCTGCACGCGTTCGCGCAGCGCCTGGTTCCGGCGCACAACTCGCTGAAGGCCCACGTGCTGCACCGCTGGCTGCACCTCGATCTGCTGGCCGGAGCCCCGGACCGCGAGCGCCTGCTGGCCTACCTGCGCCTGCCGCGCCGTGGCCACTACGTGCACCCCGAGTACCTGCGCCGGCAGGGCGATGGCGAGCGCATGGTCGACGCGAACCAGAGCTTCCCGACCGGGCTGCCGCCGATCGGCGACGACGAGCCGCTGGTGCGCGCCTGCCTGCAGCACCTCTTCGCCACCGAGGACTCGTACCGGCCCTATGCCGAGTTCGTGCGCGAGGACTGGCTGCGCCGGCTCTTCGCCGAGACCAAGATCCTGCTCGGCCAGGGCGACATGGAGAAGTGGTACTCGCTGCTCGACGACCCCGCCTACTACGAGCGGCTCAAGGAACGGGTCGAGATCGAGTTCCCGCGCCACCAGAAGCGCGAGTTCGCGGCCGGCGAGGCGGTCGGCATCGACGTCGACGTCAAGAACGTCGACAAGCTGCTGGTCAAGGTGTTCGTGATCGACACCTTCGACTACGAGCGCGAGACCGGCCGGCAGGTCGGCACCGGCATCGACCTGGACGGTCTCGTCGCCAACGAGGAGCAGGCCTACACCTACACCGAGCCGGCGCTGCGGCGCGTGCGCCGCCACTTCGACTTCCCGACCCTCACGCAGCCGGGCACCTACGTGGTCGAGTTCCTCGGCGGCGGACTTGCGAGCCGCGCGGTGATCAAGAAGGGCAAGCTCGGCTACGTCGACCGGGTCGGCTCAGCCGGCCAGGTGCTGACCGTGCTCGACGAGACCGGCCAGATCTTGCGCGACGCGAAGGCCTGGTGCGCAGGCCAGGAGTACGCGGCCGACGCGCGCGGCGCGATCGTGCTGCCGTTCGTGCCCGAGCGCCAACAGCAGAACCTGGTGCTGCGCGCGGGGCGGTTGACGACGCTCGTGCGCTACGACCGCCTCGACGAACGCTACGCGCTGACCGGGGCAGCGTTCGTGACGCGCGAGGCGCTGCTCGCGCAGCAGCACGCGCGGCTCCTCGTGCGGCCGAGCCTCACGCTGCATGGCGTGCCGATCGCGCTCTCGCTGCTCGAGCAGCCGGAGATCCTCGTGACCGCCACCGACCAGGACGGGATCGCGACCAGCCAGACCCTGCGCGGCAGGGAACTCACGAGCACCGGGGAGCTCGTGCACGAGTTCGCGGTGCCCGAGCGCGCGGTGCAGCTGCAGGTCGCGTTGCGCGGCCGCATCAAGAGCCTGAGCCAGGGCAAGACCCTCGATCTCGCCGCCACGCCGGTCCGCCTGGAGTGGAACAGCATGCACGCCACGCCACTGACCGGCGCGCCCGCGCTGCTGCGG
>CAZSKV010000451.1:0-14660 GCA_964607495.1 uncultured candidatus Brocadiaceae bacterium | reverse complement strand
CTACGCAGAACCTGACAAAGTCGTGCTAGGAGTCTGCGTCACGGGATGCGCCGCGCGCAATGCGCGGATGTTTGTCCAGGTTCGAGCGGCCGAATCGGCGGCAACTCTGGATGAGTTGCTCAGATTCGGTCGCACGAAGATGGGCGAACAGACGCGCGTTCCGCGCGAACGAGTCCCGTGACGCAGTCTCCAAGGAGACTGCGCAGGGCCGTCAGCGATACGCAGCTTCCATCAGGGCGTAGGCGCGCAGCATCGCGCCCTCCTGCAACGACCCCCGCAGCGCCGCCAGCGTCTGCACGAGGCCGGGTGCCCGGTCATGCAGCAGCTTCGGCAGCAGCACGTCGGCCTCGTCGGCGTCACCGAACGCGGCGAGCAGCGCTTCGAGAGGCGACTTCGGCTTCGGCAGGTGCCGGACCTTGTCGACCGGCAGGCCGGCTTCCTTGCCGACGCGCGCCAGCGCCTGCTCGATCCCGCCGACCTCGTCCACGAGCCCGAGTTCCTTGGCCTGGACGCCGGACCACACGCGGCCACCCGCGATCTTCGCGATCTCCTGCTGCGTCCGGCCGCGCGAACGCGCGACGAGGTCGAGGAAGAGTTCGTAGACCTGGTCGATGAAACCCTGCATGCGGCCGCGTTCCGCCTCGCTGAACCCGCGGCCGAGGCTGTCCATGCTCGCGCTCGCGTCGAGCGCGACGACCTCCTCGTGCACGCCGACCCGGCGCAGCAGCGGACCCGCATTCGGCTTCATCCCGAACACGCCGATCGAACCCGTGATCGTGCCCGCCTCGGCGAGAATCGGCCTGCCGATGCAGGTGATCCAGTAGCCGCCGGAACCGGCAACATGGCCCATCGAGAACACGACCGGTTTCTTCGCCGCCAGGCGCGCGAGCGCGAGGCGGATCGCTTCACTGGCAGTAGCCGAGCCTCCCGGTGAGTTCACGCGCACGACGACGCCCTTGATCCGGTCGTTCGCCGCGACCGCGTCGATCGCCTTCACCGCCGGCCCAGAGACCATCGCCCCGGGCTCCGGCTTGTCGCCGTCCGAAATGCCTCCGGAGAGATGCAACACGACCAGCGTGTCCTCCTCGACCGGCTTCTCCTTCTTGGGGTTCAGGATCTCGGCGAGGAACGCCATCGGATTGAACGCCGCCGACTTCTTCTTGCCGGCGAGCACGTTCTCGAACGCGAGGTCCTGCTGGGCCAGCTCGGCGCGCAGGGCGCGCTCGGCTCCCTCCCAGGGCACGAGCTTGTCGACCAGCTTCGCCGCGAGCGCCTCCCTGGCCGGGATCAGGCGCACGCCCTGGAGCCGGCGCACTTCCTTGGTGTCGAGCCCGCGCCGCTCGGCGATCCGGCGCACGAGGTCGTCGTTCATGCGCTCGAGCATCGCCCGGTAGTGCGCGCGCAGGTGCTCGCTCATCGTCGAGAGCATGAACGGCTCGACCGCGCCCTTGAACTCCCCGCAACGCACGACATCCATCTGCACACCGAGCAGGTCGAGCGCGTCCTTCAGGAACGTGACGGTCAGCGACGGGCTCTTGAAGTCGAGCGTGCCGAGCTCGGCCAGCAGCACCTTGTCGCAGAGGGCCGCGACCTGGTAGCGCACGAAGTCCCCCTGCTCGAGGTAGGCGTAGATGCGGCGGCCGCTGGCGCGCACGCGCGCGAACGCGCGCTCGAGCTCGCTGAGCTGCGGCTGGTTCAGGACCAGTGCCCCGGACAGGTCGACCAGCACCGGCGACTTCGCCTCGCCCTTCGCGAGACCCGCGATCTTGGCGACGACCTCGTAGAAGGCCTTCGGCGGCTCGCCACCCCCTGCCATCAGCGTGGTCAACGAGAGGCCGGCTTCCGGCAGGTCCAGGTAGACCCCGTGCAGGGCGACCTTCGCGACCGCGGGCCTGGCGGGCTGCACGGGCGGGTCCTGGGAGGTCACGACCGCCGCGCACAGGCATGCGGCGACTACGAGCAAGGCTGGGTGATTCATGGTCGGATGTGGCCGGAGTTTGGTTCCCTACGGTCGCGCAGGATGGTCTGCTGCGGATCATCGCATCCACCTCGCCAGCCCGTATCAGCTCCATGCCCCGTTCTTCCGAGTGGTGGGCGTTCGCGTGGTTCTTCTGCCTGCTCGCGAGCTACTTCCTGCTGCGCCCGATCCGCGAAGCGATCGGCGCCTCCGGCGACACTGGCAGCCTCAGCTGGCTCTACACCGGCACCTTCGTGGCGATGGCGGTCACCAACCCGCTCTTCGCCTGGATCGTGACCAGGCTGCCGCCGCGCCGCTTCCTCGCGCTCACCTACCGCTTCTTCGCGCTCAACCTGCTGCTCTTCGCGCTGGCCTTCGAATGGCTCGACGGTCAGGCCCGCCGCCACGCCGGCTCGGTGTTCTTCGTCTGGTTGTCGGTGTTCAACCTGAGCGTCGTGACGGTGCTCTGGGGATCGCTGGCCGACGCGTTCTCGCGCGAACAGGCGAAGCGCACCTTCGGGTTCATCGGCGCTGGCGGGACCCTCGGCGCGATCGTCGGCTCCTGGGTGGTGCAGCAGACCGTGCTGGACCTGAGATGGGGACGCCTGCTGCTCGTCGCCGTCGTGCTGCTCGAGGTCGCGACGCGGTGCGCTCTGCGGGTCGCTAACCGCCTGCAAGCCCCCGACACACCGCTGCGCGGCACGGTCCAGGAAGGGATGCGGGCCGTGGCCGCCTCGCCGTACCTGCGCGCGATCAGCGGCTACCTGCTCTTCTTCACGGTCACGTCGACCTTCGTCTACTTCACGCAGAGCACTCTCGTCCGCGCGGCGATCGCCGACCCGGCGGAGCGGACGCGCTTCTTCGCGTGGTCCAACTTCGCCTACAACTCGGTCACGCTGCTGATCCAGCTGCTCTTCACCGGGCACCTGCTGCGCAAACTCGGCCTGACGAAGAGCCTCGGCGCGCTGCCCGCGGTCACGGTCGCCGGATTCGCGCTGGTGGCGATCGCCCCTGAGGCGCTGCTGGTCGCCGGCTTCGACGTGGTGCGCAAGGCCTCGCACTTCGCGCTCTCGAAGACTGCGCAGGAGGTGCTCTTCACGGTCGTCGACCGGGTCCAGAAGTACAAGGCCAAGAGCTTCATCGACACCGTCGTCTACCGCGGCGGGGACGTCGGCGCCGCCTGGCTCTACCACTGGACCAGCACTGGCAGGGACTTGCGCCAGATGTGCTGGTTCGCCGCGGTGATCGGGGCCGGCTGGTTGCTCCTCGGAGCGTGGCTCGGGCGGATGCACGAGCGGATCGCCGCCCGGAATCCGGGGAGCGGATCGCATCCCGGCGCCTGACGTTCCCGCGCTCCCCGTCATTCCGCGCCGGCCGCGCAGCATCTACGCTCCGCAGCCCATGTTCCGCGCCCTCTCGCTCGCTCTCGCCGCGCCCTTGCTGGCCCAAGCCAACCAGGATCCGAACCTGATGGACTACGGGCCCTTCCTCTCGGCCACGGTCAGCGCTCCCTGGCCCAAGGACAACGTGACGCTCAAGGGCATCGCGATCCAGCTCGGTGCGCGGCCGGGATACGCCAAGCAGGCGGGGGTGCTCTTCGACACCGAGCTGCTGCGCCTCGCCGCGGGCTGGACCGGCGACTTCCTGCAGCTGACGGGCACGCCGTACGACGGCGCGCACGGCGGCCATCCGCGGGTTGCCGGCAAGATGGTCTTCGGCACGAGTGCGGCCCCCGGCGCGGCCAACCACGGCACCTTCGCCGATCCGCGCCCCATTCCGCACGGGCCGCTGCCGCGCGCCTGGGGCCGCTACAAGGGGCTCTACCGCCATGGAGAACGCACGCTGCTCGCCTACACGATCGGCCAGCGCGGAGTCCTCGAGACCCACGACTACGAGCACAAGGGCGGCCTCGGCCTGATCTCGCGCACGCTCGAGCTCGGTCCCGGCGAGGCCTTGCAGCTCGTGCTCGGTGAGCGCGAGGGTGCGGCCGCGAGCGCCGAGGGCGAGCTCGGGCTCCTGCGGCGCAAGCCGCCGGCCGAGGGCCTGGTGACGGTCGAGCGGATCCGCGGCGCCTGGGAGACCCTGAGCCAGCAGGGTCCGGCTGCATCCGACCATGCCGACGCGTCGAGCGGCCACGGTGTCGCGTTCCGCTGGGTCGAGTCGCAGGGCAAACCGCACGCGAACGCCGGCGCCGAGGGCGCGCTGCTGCCCCGTCTCGCCGATGGCCTGGTCCAGGAGAACGCCGACCACGTCGACCGCAGCGTGTTCTTCGACGGGGACAAGGGCCGCATCGTCGCCGACCTGAACAAGCCGCTCCGTGTGCAGCGGATCAGCACCTTCTCCTGGCACCGCGCCGAACGCGCCGCGCAGCGCTACACGCTCTACGGCTCCGCGGCCGCGACGCAGCCGAAGGCCGACGGCGCGGAGCCGGCGCAGGACGGCTGGAACCGGATCGCCAGCGTGGACACGACCGGTCTCGGACAGGGCAACAAGCACGCCGCCCGCATCCAGCAACGTGGTGCTCTGCTCGGCGAGTTCCGCTGGCTGCTCTTCGACGTGCAGAAGGCGCACGGCGGCACGTTCTTCTCCGAGATCGACGTCGTCGAAGCCGGGAGCGAGCCCGACCTGCCGGCCCCGAGCAGTGACGACCTCGCGACCGCGTTCCTGCTGCTCGGTGCTCCGGCCGGCACCGCGCTGCGGGCGGTCGCAGGCGGCCGCATCGAACTCGTCGTGCCCGCCGCGACCGAGACGGTGCGCTTCAAGATCCTGCACTGGGACGGCAACGCGAAGGACGTCGCCCGCCTGCAGCGTCTCGTGAACACCAAGGCGATCGCACCCGCTCAAGCGCTCGAACCGCTCTGCCACGGCGGTCCGCGGCTGTTCCCGGGCGCGCTCGCGACCACCGGAACGCTGGGCAAGACCGACGGGGCCTACGCGATCGACACGATCACGGTGCCCGAGGAGAACCCGTGGAAGTCGCGCATGCGCTGCGCGGCGTTCGACCTGTTCACGGACGGCCGCGCCGCGGTCTCGACCTGGAACGGCGACGTGTGGCTCGTGAGCGGCCTCGACGACCAGCTCGCGCACCTGACCTGGAAGCGCTTCGCGGCCGGCCTCTTCGACCCGCTCGGCCTGCGGATCGTCGGCGACAAGGTCTACACGCTCGGCCGCGACCAGATCACGCGCCTGCACGACCTCAACGACGACGGCGAAGCCGACTTCTACGAGAACTTCAACAACGAGGTGTTGATCACCGCCGCGTTCCACGAGTTCGCGTTCGACCTGCAGACCGACCGCGAGGGCAACTTCTACTTCTCCAAGGCCGGCCCCGTGCGCTCCGGTGGCCGTGGCTTCGAGAAGCTCGTCCCCCACCACGGTGCCTTGCTCAAGGTCGCCGCCGACGGCAACTCGATCAGCGCGGTCGCGACCGGCCTGCGGGCGCCCAACGGCATCGGCGTGGGTCCGAACGGCGAGCTCTCGAGCGGCGACAACGAGGGCACCTGGATGCCGCGATGCCGCCTGAACTGGATCGTGCCGGGCACCTTCTGCGGCTGCGTCGACACCGCCCACCGCGCCGAGAAACCGAAGACCTACGACCCGCCGCTCTGCTTCCTGCCGATGGAGGTCGACAACAGCGGCGGCGGCCAGGTCTGGGTCACGAGCGACCGCTGGGGTCCGTTCCAGGGCGAGATGCTGCATCTCTCCTACGGCCAGTGCAGCCTCTACAAGGTGCTCAAGGAGTTCGTCGACGGCACGCCACAGGGTGGCGTCGTCGCGTTCCCCCTGAGCTTCGCCTCGTCACTGATGCGCGGGCGCTTCTCGGAGAAGGACGGCCAGCTGTACGTGATCGGCTTCAAGGGCTGGCAGACGCGCGCGGCCTGGGACACGGCCTTCCAGCGCGTGCGCTACACCGGCAAGAAGACCTACCTGCCGACCGCACTCGCCGTGCGACCGGACGGCGTCGCGATCACCTTCGTCGACGAGCTCGATCCGAAGACCGCCGAGGACGTGCAGAGCTACGACGTGTCGCAGTGGAACTACCTGTGGACCGAGCGCTACGGCTCGCCCGAGGTCTCCCTGAAGAAGCCGGTGCCGGACTTCGCGAAGCTGCCGAACATCAACTACAACGACTTCAAGGAGCACGACGCGGTCGCGATCAAGTCGGCGAGGCTCGCGGCGGACAAGAAGACCGTGTTCCTCGAGCTCGAGGCGGTCGTGCCGGTCATGCAGATGCGGATCGCCTACAACCTGGATGCCGCCGATGGCGCGCCGGTGAAGGGCGAGATCTACAACACGATCAACCGGGTTCCTGCGGTCAAGTGATGCGACACGCTCTGGGTCTCCTCCTGTTCACCTCGGCACTCACGGCGCAGGCCGGCGCGATCCTCGAGGTCGGCGGCGCCGCGCGGGTCGCGCGGCTCGTGTCCCTCTACGTGCGCGCGGGCACCCCGCCGACACCGTTCACGGCGCCCGGACCCTTCACGGCCAGGTGGCGGGGCACGCTCGACGTGCCGCTGCGCGACCGGTTCACGTTCCACGCCGAGGGCAATGGCACGTTCGCGCTCGAGGTCGGCGGCGCCGCGATCGAACTCGACAAGGCGACGCGGCTCAACAAGGGCAAGCAGGCGTTCACGCTCACCTGGACCTCGCCGCAGGAGGGGGACGCGTTCGTGCGCCTGCACTGGAGCTGCGCCGAGTGGGCGATGGAACCGATCTCCCCGAAGCTCCTCGCGCACGATCCGAACGACCCGGCGCTGCAGCGCGGCACGGCGCTGCGCGAAGGCCGCCAGCTCTTCGCCGAAGCCAACTGCGCGATGTGCCACGAGCCGGCCACGGCCTTCGAGCATCGGAGCGCGATGCCGGAGCTCGCGTTCGGCGGACCCTCGCTCTCGGACGTGACCGCGCGCCTGCGCGTGCCATGGATCGCCAAGTGGATCCTGGACCCGGGCGCGCTGCGGACCACGCCGCGGATGCCGAAGCTCACGCACAGCGAGGCGGACGCGCGCGACATCGCGGCGTTCCTGCACGCGTTCGGCGGCAAGCCGGCCGACGAACCGGAGACGCCGCCGGGACCCGAGCTCGTCGAGAAGGGTGGCAGGATCTTCGCGACCCTCGGCTGCATCGGCTGCCACGCGCGTCCGGACGACCCCGCCAACCAGGACATGTCGCGGTTCGCGGGCGCCAAGTACCGGCCGAGCGCCTTGATCGCGTTCCTGAAGGATCCGGGCGCGAACCACGCGAGCACGCGGATGCCGGACTTCGCGCTCTCCGACCAGGAAGCCGAAGCCCTGGCCGCCTACCTGCGGGCGAAAGGCGCGGCGCCGTTCCCGGAGTTCAGCGAGAAGCCGGACGCGCAGCGTGGCCGGGAGCGCTTGCAGGAACTCGGGTGCTCGAAGTGCCACTTCGGCTGCGCCGAGTTCACGGCGGCGACCCCCGGCCTCGAGAAGGTACAGGCGAAGGCCGCGACCACCGCCTGCCGGGTTGCCGAGTACGGCTTCACGGCCGCGCAGCAGAAGGCCCTGCAGGCGTTCCTGGCGACCGATCTCGCGGCCCTGCGGCGCGACCCGCCGGCGGAGTATGCCGAACGTGAATTCGCGGCGCTGCGCTGCAACGCCTGCCACGTGCGCGACCGCGGCCAGGATCTCTGGACCCAGAGAGCCGGCGACCTCACGACCCTGGCGCCACAGGGGACTGAGACCGTGACCGGCGCCGCACGGCCGCATCTGACCTGGGCCGGGGAGAAGCTGCGCCCCGAACACTTGCACGCGCTGCTCGCCGGCACGGTCAAGGCGCGGGCGCGGCCCTGGTTGCATGCGCGCATGCCGGCCTGGCCGTTGCGCAGCAAGGCCCTCGCCGAGGGTCTCGCCGCCCAGCACGGTTGTCCGCCGACGTCGCCCGAGGTGGCGGTCGTGCCGGAGCTGGCGGCCATCGGTCGGAAACTCGTCGGTGCCGACGGCGGCTTCACGTGCGTCCAGTGCCACGGGGTCGGCGAACAGAAGGCGACCCAGGTGTTCGAGGCCGAGGGCATCAACTTCGCGCACGTCAAGGCACGCCTGCGGGAGGAGTACTTCCACCGCTGGATGCAGAACCCCCAGCGCATCGACTTCGCGACCAAGATGCTGAAGTACGCCGACAAGGACGGGAAGACCCCGTTCACCGGTATTCTCGAGGGCGACGCGCGCCGGCAGTTCGGGGCGATCTGGGAGTTCCTGAAGACCCTGTAGCCGGAGAAGGCAGCCACCGATGACCCCGCTCTGCACCCTGATCCTCCTCGTTCTCGCTGTCCAGGACCCGACGCCGAAGAAGCCACCGGGCAGGTTCGCGAAGGCCGCCGCGCCGGTCGGCGGCCAGACCGGGCAGGCCAGGCGCATCGAGGGCGGCACCGCGCACGACTTCCAGGGCCTCCGCTTCGACCTGCCGAAGACCTGGCGCCTGGAGAAGGGCGAGCAGGGCACCGAGCTCGTACCCGCGGGGGCGAACAAGTCCGGCACGCTCGAGGAGAAGTACGTGCTCGTCCACGACCCGGAACTCGAGTCGCTCGACGGCGAGGACGCGGACGACTCGGTGACCGAGCTCGCGGAGGCGGTGCAAGCCGGGATCGAGCCTGCCGGGAAAGCGCAGAAGTCCACCTTCGGCGAGCTCGAGGGCCGCAAGTGGGTGTTCCGCGGCACCGGGTCCGGCGGGCGCAAGATCGAGATCCGCGTGCACGGCTTCCGCGCGAGCAAGGGCATGGCGGCCCTCGCGGTGTTCGGATTCGCGGACACGCTGGCCGCACGCGAGACCGACGTGGCTGCCATCCTGGGTTCGATGCGTCTGCCTGCACCCGAGGCGGCGCCCGCGAACGAGGAGAGCGCGAAGCCAGGTCCGAAGGAGGTTCCGGCCGCAGTCGCCACCAGGCGCAAGCCGATCCCCGGCGCCACGACCAGGCTCTTCCGCGGCGTGAGCTTCGATCTGCCGAAGGACTGGTCGCTGCAGGACTCCCAAGGCGGCACGGCCCTCGTGCCCGCCGGCGCCAACCCACTGGGCGTGATCGAGGAGGCCTACGTGCTGATCGCCGACCCGGAGCACCGCAAGCTCGACGGCCCCGATGTCGACGCCCGCGTCGACGCGGCCGTGCAGGAGATCCAACCTGGCGTGACCCGCCAGGGAGCCGTGCAGAGGGTCGCGTTCGGCGGAGTCGACGGCCGCCTCTACGTGTTCTCGGGCAAGGACCTGATGGGCAGGAAGCTCGAAGTGCGCGTGCACGGCTTCCTCGGCAAGGGCGCCGCCTGCGCCCTGGTGGCCCTCGGCTACACCGAGGCGCTCGGCCGGCGCGCGGCGCAACTGCAGGCGATCCTGGATTCGATGGACGCGCCGGCACCCGGAGCCGCTGTGGGTGCCGCGGAGGCGATGGCCGCGCTCGCCGGCGAGTGGGTCTACATCTCCAACTTCAACGCGACGAACGGCGGCGGTTCGGCGACCGCGACCTCGCTGCGGCTGAACGCCGACGGCACCTATGCCTACCACGGCCAGAGTTCGTCGACGAATCCGTTCGGCGGGGCCGCAGGCGAGACACGGCACTCGGGAACCTGGACGGCCACCGAGGACTCACTGACGCTGGTCGTGAACGGCGGCCGCGAAACCGTCTACTCGCTCGAGAAGCGCAACCATCCGAAGAACGTGAACGACCCGATGATCGTCCTCGATGGCCGCGCGTTCGTGACCGCCACGGCGCGCGCGCCGTGGCGCTGAGCCAGGCAGGCTTCTAGAAGTCCCGCTCGATCATCGCCGCCAGCAGGAAGGCCGGCAGGCCAGGAACACTGCGGAACCGCTCCTCGATCAGGATCTCGATCTGCGCGGCGACTTCGATCTCGAGGTCGACCAGGAGCCGCTTGGTCTCGATCCTCGGCAGCACGATCGATTGCGGATCGGGCTTGACGAGCACCAGGTAGATGCGCGTGACGTCGGGGTCCCTGGTGACAGACTGCAGGACCAAGTCGTAGCCGCTGGTCGGGACCGTGATCTCGTGGAACACCTCGTAGTGGGTGGCGATGTCCTGATCCCGCTTCGCGATCAGCGTCGCGGTCAAAGGCGGGCCCTTGTAGGCGAGCGGCGGCTGGGCGTTGCCGGCGACCACCTCGATCACGAGCCGCTCGCTCATCTGGAAGTACTCGACCGGCCGATTGCCCGGAGCCTGCGGCGTGAAGTGCAGGCCTTGCACGTAGAGCTTGGCCCCCATCACAGCCGGATCCACGACGTCGAACGGCAGTTCGAACACGCCCTGCGGATCGAACTCACCGATGAGCGCGACCAGCGGATCGACGAGCAGCAAGGCCTCGTTCGGCAACTTGATCTCGGCCGGCTTCAGGCCGAACGCGAGCAACGCCGTGTGGCCACCGAGTCCGCCCGCGAACCGGATGGCCGGCCCGAAGGGGCCGCTCGCGTCGAGCGCGAGCTGCAGAGCCGACGGATCCGGATAGCCGGACACCACGCCCTCGATGTCGGTCTTGACGCGGGTCGGAACAGGGTTCTGCGCGACCGCGGTGCCGAGCATCACACCGAGCAGGGGAAGGAACGCGAACACAGTCAACTTCTTCATGGCGCACTCCTCGAGGGTCTCGCGACCCTCAGCGATCCAGGCGATGGGGGCTCCTCGCCCCCACCATCGATCGCGCTTGCAACGCTTCGCCAACGCCTGAACTTTCGACGGCATCGAGAGTCTGGGCGATCTCGAGCCTGCCGGACCCCACCAGGATGCGTGCGACGCAGAGTCCGTACCCATCTGCGCACCGCGGTGATGCCGCGGTGATGCCGCGGTGCGCACCCGCCGCGGCGGCTCAGAAGTCCCGCAGCATCATCGCCGCCAGCTTGTAGACCGGCAGGCCTGGGACGCCGCGGATCCGCACTTCGACGTAGACCTCGATCTTGTCCCTCGCATCGACTCCGAGGTCGAGGAACACCTGCTTGGTCTCCGGCGGATCGGTCACGATCTCGTCGGGGTTCGGCTTGACCAGGCTCAGGTAGATCACGGTCGCGCCGTTGTTGTCCACGCTGACCAGGTTCAGCTCGTAGCCGCCACTCGGGACGGCGACCTTGGTCAGGACCTCATACGTCATCGCCATGTCGTGGTCGCGCTTGGCGAGCAACGTCGCAGTCAGCGGTGGCCCCTCGTAGGCGAGCGGCGGCTGCTCGTTGCCTTCGAAGTACTCGATCGCGAAGCGCGGGGTCATCTGGAAGTAGACGACGGGCTTCGTCGGGCCAATCAGCGCAAAGTGCAACCCTTGCGCATAGAGCTTGATGCCGATGAATGACGTGTCGGCCACGTCCACCGGCACCGTGAGTTCGCCGGCCTCGTCGAACGAGCCAGCGACGATCACCAGCGGGTCGACCTGCAGGAGCGCGTTGTACGGCAGAAGGATTTCCGCCGGCTTCAGGCCGAAGGCGAGCAGGGCGCCATTGCCGCCGATGCCGCCGCGGAACGTCAGCGCGGGACCCGGAACGCGCGCCGCAACGAGGCCGAGCGCGAGGTCCACGGGATCCGGGACACCGGTGGCCGGCCCATCGATCTCGGTCTTCACGCGGGTCGGGACAGGATTCTGCGCGATGAGCGCTGCGCTGCTCAGAACGAGGAGGGGGAGGAACGCAAATGCCGTCTTCATGACCAACTCCTCGAGGGCACTCGGGCCCTCAGTGCACGCGAATCGACCGGAGCGTGCTGCTCCGGGATGGTGCAGGCGGTTAACGCACAGGGGCCGCCGCCACTTTCAAACGCGGCCGCGCGCGCGCCGGATTCTCGCGAACCCGACGCTCACGGCAGACGCGCGTGGCGTGCGACCCTCCTGCTCAGCGCAGGCGCACGTTGACCGGACGCGAGGCGAAGTCGAAGGCGTCGATCAGCAGATGCGAGAAGGTCAACGTGTAACCCTTCAGCGGCGCGCCGATTCCGGCCGGCAGCTGGAAGGTCCCGAGCCCGAGCCCTTGCGCATCCAGCTGGCCCATGAAGCTCGCGAACACGGACGAGTTCACGGCGTCGAGGCCGAGCGCGGTCAACGCATCGAAATTCAGCGGGATCTTCAAGCTGCCGAACATGATGCCCGGCGTGCTGCCGCTCATGCCCACGAGGATCAGGTACGGCCGCTGCGCGTTCGTGGCGCCGAGGTCCATGTGCAGCCGGCTCGCGCCGCCGAGCACCGTGTCGAGCGACTCGGGTTCGATCGCGAAGAACGGCGGCGCGTAGGCGCGCGTCGTGGTCGATCCCCGCAGCACCCACTGGTCGGGGTCGAGCACCCAGGCGCTCGCGGGCGCCGGGATCGGCAGCGCGATCTGGTCGTTGCGCTCGTCGTTCCAGCCCGAAGGCGTGACGGTCCCGGCGCCGGTCGTGACCCGCACGTCGAGCGGCATCGTGAACACGCTCTGTGTGGTCTGGGTCTGGTCGATCTGCAGATAGAGGTAGTGCTGTCCGCCCTGGGTCGCGGTCCGCGCCGCGTAGACGTAGCTCGGCGCGCCACCCTTCATGACCCACTGGTCGAAGAACCAGCCGAGATCACGGCCGCTGCTCTGTTCGCAGGCGGCGCGGAACTCCGCGGTCGTCGCGCTCTTGCCGGTGAAGGCCGCGCGATAGTCGGCCAGCGCCTTGAAGAAGACCGCGTCCCCGAGCACGTGCCGCAGCTGGTGGCAGACCCACGAGCCCTTGTTGTAGACATTCGTCGTGCTGAACACGTTGTTGATGTTCGAGGTGTCGTAGACGTAGACCGTGCCGCTGGTCGAGCTCGGCTTCGTCTGGCGGATCTTCGTCAGATAGGCCGCGAGGCTGCCACCCGGCCTGTTCTCGGCCCAGATCGCCTCCGAGAAGGTCGCGAACCCCTCGTTCAGCCAGATGTCGTGCCACGACGCACAGGTCACGTCGTCGCCCCACCAATGGTGCGAGAGCTCGTGCGCGTTCAGGTACTCGCTGACTCCCGACTGAAAGGTGATCGTCTGGTGCTCCATGCCGCCGCCCCAGGTGAACTGGGCGATCCCGTACTTCTCGCCGACGAACGGGTACTGCCCGTAGACGGTCGAGAACGCGTTCAGCATCGGCACGACGAGGTTCATGCCGGTCTGCCAGGAGGCGAAGCTCTCGGGGAACACGTAGAACTCGACCGGCATGTTCGCGCCGAACCCCGTGTAGGTGTCGGTGCGCGGCTGGTAGTTGGTGACTGCGAGGCAGACCAGGTAGGGCGCGATCTGGTAGCCGTTCTTCCAGCGCGTGCGCAGCCGGTTGCCCGAGAGCGTGTCGATGCCCTGGCGCGCGCCGTTGCTGGCCGCCGTCATCGTGTCCGGGTGCGTGATCCAGACCTCGCTCGTCGACTTGTCGGTCAGCGTCTCCTTCACCGGCCACCAGGTGTACGAGTACCAGGGCTCCGAGAGCGTCCAGGCCATCGGCGACGCCGCCGAACCATGGGTCGTGAACGAGAACCCGCCGAAGCCGCCGCTCGCGGGCGTACCCGCATAGTCGATCACGACCGTGAACTGTTCGTTCAGGTTGTAGGCACGGTCGAGCGTGATCAGCACCTGGTTGCCCGAGCGCGTGAAGGGCACGCCGGCCGAGTTCATCTGCACGGCGCTGACCGCGAGGCTGGGCGCGAGATCGAGCGTCAGTGCGCCGAGGCCGTTCTGGTTGCTGAGGAAGCTCGCCGTGTTCTTGCCGATGATCTGTTTCGTCGCGAAGTTCAGCTCGATCTCGAGCTTGTAGTGCTGGGTGTCGGTCGGATCCTGGGCGACGAGCGGAGTGACTGTCGCGAACAGGAACGAGAGCAGGATTGGGCGCATAGGAGGACGTGTCCGGGGGCAGACGGGAGCCTTGCCTAGTCGCCTCCTGGCCGAGACCTACCTAGCTCTCGTTGACGAAAGGATAGGCTCTCCGCCTGGTCATGGGCCGCTTCGGAGTGATCGTGCTGCTGGCGCTCGCCGGACTCCTTCTCTGGGGCCTGTGGCCGGTTGCCGACCTGGAGCCGGAACGGAGCCCGCCAGTGGAGGGTCCGACGCCAGCGCAGGCGCGTGCCGAGGGCGTCGCCACGCTGCCGGCCGCGGGATCGCGCTCCGAGCTCGAACCGGGCACGAGCTCCCGGACGAGCACCGCATCCGCGGCGTCCGGACCCGGCTCGGGGCGCGTCGTCGATGCTGCGGGGCGCCCGGTCGCGGGCGCCGGGATCTTCGTGATTGCACATGGCAGGCCCGAGACGCAGGTCACGGTCTCGGATGCCGGTGGGCGCTTCTGGCACGACGTACTGAGCGAGGGTGTGCTCGTCAGCGCCCGCATGTCGGGCTTCGCGCCGTCGCGCCGCGAGTTCTGGCAAGCCGGGCTCGAGCTGGTCCTGCCCGAAGCCAGCGCGCCGGTGCGCGGGCGCGTGGTGCATGCCGGCAAGGGCGTCCCCGACGCGAAGGTCGCGATCGCCTACTACCTGATGGCCTCACCGACCTACACGGACTACTGGCGGATGCCGGGCCGGCACCTGCTGACGACCGCGGCCGATGGCACGTTCGTCGCGGACGACCTCGCCGCCGGCACACTCTCGATCCTCGTGAGCGCGAAGGGCTATGCGCAGAGGACCGTGGTCGTGAGCACGCGCTGCGGCGAGCCGAGTGAGGTCGTGGTCGAGGTCTCCGTCGGCTGGTCGGTGGCTGGCATCGTGCGGGACACCGCCGGTCGGCCCCTGGCCAAGGTGAGCGTGCAATGCGAGGG
>CAZSKV010000450.1:0-1728 GCA_964607495.1 uncultured candidatus Brocadiaceae bacterium | reverse complement strand
GCTGTTCGACCGAGGCTGGTTCGGTGTCACCCTGGGTCACGATCAGGCGGCGCAGGCGGTTGCGGTACTCGCCGGGCACTTCGCTCCAGGCCGGCTGGCCGATCGCGTCGCCGAAGTGGATCTTGCGCTGCTCGACGGGGTCGTTCAGGAAGATGCCCCAGCGGTAGTCCGGCATCTTCACGTAGTCGTAGTGCGCCCAGCCGCCCTTGCCGACGCCGACCGCCGTGCGCAGGTAGATCTGGTCCTCGTTGAAATCGGAGGGCCCGGCGGACTTCCACCACTCCAGGAACTTGGGCTGCCAGGTCTCGAGGGCGCGCTGCAGGCGCTTGTCGTCGCGCAGGCCGACGTTGTTGGGGATCTTGGCTTCGAGGTCGACTTGGCTCATGGGGTATCGCTCAGGTTCTCCTCCAGTCGAACTTCGCGGAGGTGGGCTTGCCGTAGCTGGTGAGGGCGCCGTCGTCGCCGGTAGCGTTCGGGCGCGTGAAGATCCAGTTCTGCCAGGCCGAGAGCCGGCCGTAGATCTTGGAGTCGCAGGTCTCCGGACCGGAGAAGCGCAGCGAGGCCTCCATGCCGGTCAGGGCGTCGGGCGAGAGCGAAGCGCGCTCCTGCAGCGCGATGCGGACCGTGTCGGCCCAGTCGATCTCGTCCGCGAGCACGGTCACGAGGCCGAGTTCTTCCGCGGCCTTGCCGACTACGCGCGGCATCTCCTGCGCGAGGCGTTGCGCATGCTCGGGCCGGGCCAGGAAGCGCGACGCGAGGCGCGTCAGGCCGTTGCTCATCGGCAGCAGACCCTGGCTCAGCGGTCCGATCGCGAGCTCGGTCTTCTCGTCGTCGAACATGTAGATGCGGTCGCTCGCGAGCGCGAGCTCGAGCAGGGCGCCCGCGCAGCAGGAACCGGGTTCGACGAGCGCGAAGAGCGAACGCGCGGTCAGGTCGTAGCGGCGCAGCACGCGGGCCATGTGCAGCGTGATCTCCTTGACCAGCCAGTGCGCCTGGTTGGCGGCCAGGCTCTGCTCGACCTCGAGCACCGCGTCGATCGGACCGCGGGTCTTCAACACGACGACGCCGATCTCCTCGTGGCCGAAGCGGAGCTGCAGCAACGCGTCGTCGAGCTCGCGGAAGGCCTTGAGGGCCCAGCAGGCATCGCCGGCTGCGGTGTACTCCGCAGCGGTCTTCGGCTGCTTGCCGGTGGGGGCCTGGATCGTCAGGGTCGCCGTGCGTTTGGCAGGCTCGAGATCCAGCGTCACGAACTCGTAGGCGAGCTGCTGCGCGGTCTCGCGGGCGTTGATCGGGTGCAGCGTGATGCCCTTCTTCGCGCGCGCCGGCAGGCTCGCGGCGAGCTTGGCGGCGCGTTCCTGCACGCGCTGCGCGAACGTGGACCGGGGCCAGGTGTCGTCGATCAGGCCCCAGTGCTTCGCGCGCTTGCCCTTCACGCCTTCGATCAGCGTCGAGAACACGTCGGCGAGATCGCGGCGGATCTTGCGCTTGTCGACCAGGCGCGTGAGCCCGCCGGTCCCCGGCAGCACGCCGAGCAGCGGGACCTCGGGCAACGACACGGCCGAGTTGCCGTCGTCGCTCAGGTAGATCTCGTCACAGGCGATCGCGAGTTCGTAGCCGCCGCCCGCGGTGGTGCCGTTCAGCGCGGCGATCCACTTGAGTCCGGAGTGCTTCGAGCTGTCCTCGATGCTGCAGCGGGTCTCGTTCGTGTACTTGCAGAAGTTGACCTTG
>CAZSKV010000449.1:0-5856 GCA_964607495.1 uncultured candidatus Brocadiaceae bacterium | reverse complement strand
AGCGCACGCTCGACGCCTGCGACGACGTGGGCAATGCCCTCGACACGATCGTGATCAAGAACGCATGACCAGGGCCTGAAGCCACCATGGATTGGGTCCTCTTCACGCTCGTGCTCGTGATCGTCGCCGCCCTGGCCTTCGACTACATCAACGGTTTCCACGATGCGGCGAACGCGGTGGCGACCGTGATCTCGACCGGCGTGCTGCCGATGCGGACCGCGATCCTGTGCGCGGCTGCGCTGAACTTCGTCGGCGCGTTCGCAGGCACCGGGGTCGCGAAGACGATCGGGACCGACGTGCTGGTCGGCTCGCTTGTCGACCCGACCGCCGCCAGTGGCGATCCGCGTCTCGAGCTGGCGATGCAGGTGATGGTGTTCGCGGCGCTGGCCGGGGCGATCTTCTGGAACCTCTTCACCTGGTACTTCGGGATCCCCTCGTCCTCGTCGCACGCGCTGATTGGCGGCCTGGTCGGCGCCGGGCTCGCGCGCGCCGGCGCGGATGCGATCAAGACCGAGGGCGTGACCAAGATCGTGACCACGCTCGTCGTCTCGCCGCTGGTCGGCGGCGCGATCGGCTTCGCGATCATGCTCTCGATCGTCTGGCTGTGCCGGCGCAAGAAGCCGCACAAGGTCTCGCGGCGCTTCCGCAGGCTGCAGCTCGTCTCGGCCGGGTTCATGGCCTTCTCGCACGGCAGCAACGACGCGCAGAAGTCGATGGGCGTGATCACGATGGCCCTGGTCGCCTACGGCATGGTCGTGCCGAGCACGAAGAACTCGTTCCCGATCCCGCTCTGGGTGATCGTGAGCTGCGCGGTGGCGATGGGGCTCGGCACAGCGGCCGGCGGCCTGCGGATCATCAAGACCCTGGGCACCAAGATCATCGACCTGCGCCCGCCGCAGGGCTTCGCGGCCGAGACCAGTGCGGCGTTGACGATCCTCGGCGCGTCGTACCTGAAGCTGCCGGTGTCGACCACGCACGTGATCAGTGGTGCGATCATGGGCGTCGGCGCGAGCCAGAGCGTGTCGTCCGTGCGTTGGGGCGTGACCGCGAAGATCCTCTGGGCCTGGGTGCTGACGATCCCGATCAGTGCCCTCGTGGCGGCGCTGTTCTACTGGGGTCTGGCCGGGATCCTCTGAGGACCTGGTCCCACTGCAGCGTGAACACGACCGGTTGGTCGAGGGTGCTCGGCACGGGCAGGCCGGCGCGGGTCGCCGGCGCATAGCGCCAGCACGCCACGGCGCGCCGCGCCGCAGCGTCGAGCAGGGGATGCCCGCAGGAGTGGACGACCTGCACCGCGGTCACCACGCCGGTGGCGTCGAGCGTGACCTCGAGCAGCACCGTGCCCTGCTGGCCCAGGCGCCGTGCTGCCGCGGGGTAGGGTGGCGGCTGGTTCGCGCTCGCCTCGGCCGTGGCAGGCACGAAGGCTCCCTCCTGCGCAGGGCTCGGGGCCGGCGCCGCGGTGCTCCGCGGCGAGGTGGGCACAGCCATGACCCGCGCGAGCCAGGCATGGTGCGCGGGCTCGCGGATCTCGGCCAGCAGGACCGGCTCGGGCCGGGGGCCGGGGGGGGTCCACTCGGTGCCCGCTTCGACCACGGGCTCCGGATCCAGGCATTCGGCGGGGGGTGTCTCTTCGGGCGGCAGGTCGCTGGGGAGGGGTGGGACCGGTGCCTCGGCGAGCGGGGTCGACGCCTCGGTTGCCGGTTGGAACGCGCCGGACCAGGCCCCCTGCGCCGGCAGGCCGGGTGCCGGCGGTGCAGAGATCACCACCACTCCCAGCAGCGCGGCGTGCAGGAACAGGGATGTGGCGATCGGGCGCACGGGCATCGACGGCCACAGCCTAACGGCGAGAAGCGCTGAACGGTTGGCTCGGTCTTCCGTTGCTGCGCCGCGCGAACCGCGCATGCACCCGTTCCCGCACCTCCCTGTCGTCGCCACGGCCCTGTTCGTGGCGGTTTCGCTCGCAGCCCAGGAGTCGCGTCCGACCGCCAGGCCCGTGGTCGTGACCGCAACCAGGTCGCCACAGGATCCCTTCGAGCTGCCCTACTCGACCACGCAACTGGGCAGCCCGCGGATCACCGGCGAGCAACAGGCGCGATCGACCCCTGAGATGCTCAAGGAGATCCCGGGCGTCTCGGTGCAGAAGACCGCGCACGGTCAGGGGTCGCCGAAGATCCGCGGGCAGACCGGATTCCAGACCCTGCTGTTGGTCGACGGTGTGCGGATGAACGACTCGACCTGGCGCTCGGGCAACGTCGAGTACTGGAGCCACGTCGATCCGTACTCGGTCGCCGAGTTCGAACTCGTGCGTGGCCCTGGGTCGGTGCTCTGGGGCTCGGACGCGAGCTTCGGCGTGGGGCATGCGGTCAGCAAGCATCGCACCTCGTTCGCGCCGGGCTTCCACCACGACCATGGTCTGTCGTTCCGCTACGCGAGCGCGGAGGACAGCTATGTGACGCACGCACAGACCGCGGGCAATGCGGGCGAGTTCGGTTGGCATGCCGGCGCCACCTACAAGGACTTCGGCGACCTCACGGCGGGGCGCAACACCGGCCTCCTGCCCTACACCGGCTACACCGAGGGCGACGGCGATGTGCACCTGACGCGCGACCTCGGCGGCAAGCAGAAGCTCACGCTCGCGGCCCAGGTGGTCTCCCTCACCGACGTCCCGCGCACGCACTCGACGACGACCGCCAGGACCTGGCGCGGCACGCAGGTCGGCACCGACCTGAAGCGCGAACACGACCACCGCCGGCAGCTCTACTACGGCCGCTACGAGGCCGAGGGCCTGCTCGGCATCGACGGTGCCGCGTTCACCCTCGGCTGGAAGGACCGCTACGAGCGCGAAGAGCGCACCCCGAGCAACGGCCGCACCCAGTTCAACGTGACCGAGGTCGGCACGGCCGTGGCCACGGCACAGTTCGAGCACCAGGCCTCGACCGGGAGCTGGACGTTCGGTACCGATTACTACCGCGACTCCGTCACTTCCGACTTCCGCGAGTACAACGCCGACGGCTCGCTGCGCAGCACCCGCAATCGTGGCCCGGTCGCCGGCGATGCGACCTACGACCTGCTCGGCGTGTATGCGCAGGACGAACTCGCGCTCGGCGACGACCTGCGCCTCACGCTCGGGGCACGCTTCACCTATGCGGAGGTCGACGCCGAGGACGTCGACGTGCCGGGTGACTCCGTGGTCTTCGACGACATCCATGATTCGTGGACCGCGCTCACGCCGACGGCGCGGCTGCTCTGGCGGGCGACTCCGGCGACGCGCTACTACTTCGGCTTCGCCGAGGGTTTCCGCACGCCGAACCTCTCCGATCTCACGCGCTTCGACGTCGGCCGTTCGGGCGAACAGGAGGTGCCGGCTGCGGGCCTCGATCCCGAGCACTACTACACCTTCGAGCTCGGAGGTCGATACGACGACGGCAAGTACGCAGTCGAGGCAACCCCGTGGTACACGATCGTGCGCGACCAGATCGGGCGCTACCGCACGGGCGGCACGGTGAACGGCCTGCCCGAGGTCTCGAAGGCCAACGTCGGCGACGGGTGGCTCGCAGGCATCGAAGTCTCCGGCTCGGCTTCCCTCGCCGCCTGGCAGCTCGACGAATGGCGCGTCTACGGCTTCGTCGACTATGTCGACGGCGAGATCGACGCCGTCGGCAACAGCGGCCAGCCGCTGAACCAGGAGCCCGTCCCCGGCTTGCCGCCGCTGACGGGCACCCTCGGCCTGCGCTGGGAGCATCCGACGCAGCGCACCGGGGCGGAAGTGTTCTCGCGCATGGCCTGGCACAAGCACACGGATTCGTACTCGAACGACGACCGCAACGACCCGCAGCGCGTGCCCCCTGGCGGGCTGCCGGGCTACGCGACCGTGAACCTGCGCGGCTGGCACCGGGTCAGCCAGAAGCTCGAGGTGTCGCTCGCGGTCGAGAACCTGACCGATGTCGACTACCGGATCATGAGCTCGGGCACGAACGAGCCCGGCACCAATGTGATCCTGACGCTGGCAGCGACGTTCTGAGTTGCCGGGGGTCGTGGCTATACTGCTCCGCCTTTTCCCGACCCCTCTCCAACCCGAACGGAGTCTCCCGCCCCCATGGCCATCCGCGTCGCGATCAATGGCTTCGGCCGCATCGGTCGTCTCGTCTTCCGCGTCCTGCAGCAGCGTCAGGGTTTCGAGGTCGTTGCGATCAACGACTTGACCAAGCCCAAGGCCCTGGCCCACCTGCTGAAGTACGACTCCGTCCACGGTCGCTACAAGGGCACGGTCAGCGCCGGCGAGGCCGAGATCGTGGTCGACGGCAAGAGCGTGAAGGTCACGGCCGAGAAGGACCCGGCCAAGCTGCCGTGGAAGGCGATGAACATCGACTTCTGCGTCGAATCCACCGGCTTCTTCGCGACCAAGGCCGACTGCAGCAAGCACCTCGATGCCGGCGCGCGGAAGGTGATCCTGACCGTGCCGCCCAAGGACGAGATCGACGCCATGATCGTGATGGGCGTCAACGAGGCCGGGCTCACCCGCGAACACAGGATCATCAGCAACGCCTCGTGCACGACGAACTGCCTCGCGCCGATGGTCAAGGTCCTCAACGACGCGTTCGGGGTCGTGCGCGGCCTCGTGACCACGGTGCACGCCTACACCAACGACCAGCGCACCGCCGACCAGATCCACGAGGACATGCGCCGCGCCCGGGCTGCGGCCTGCAACATCATCCCGACCAAGACCGGCGCCGCGTCGGCGGTCGGCAAGGTCATCCCCGAGCTCAAGGGCAAGCTCGACGGCACGGCGCTGCGCGTGCCGGTGCCGGACGGCTCGATCACCGACCTGGTCGCCAACCTGAAGCGCAACGTGACCGTCGACGAGGTCAACAAGGCGTTCAAGGCCGCGGCCGCCGGGCCGTTGCAGGGCATCCTCGAGTACACCGAGGACGAGATCGTGTCGACCGACATCATCGGCAACGCCCACTCCTGCATCCTCGACAGCAAGTGCACGATGGTCACCGACGGTGGCGCGGTCGTGAAGGTGCTCGGCTGGTACGACAACGAGTGGGGTTACAGCACGCGCGTCGTCGACCTGATGCAGAAGGCCCACTCCCTCGGGATGTGAGATGATCACCAGGCGTCTGGCCGAGCTGCCGCTGCGGGGCAAGCGCGTGCTCGTGCGCGTGGACTTCAATGTCCCGCTCGACGAGCACTTGCAGGTCACGAGCGATGCCCGGATCGTGGCCGCACTGCCGACGATCCGCGCGATCCTCGCCGGCGGCGGCAAGCCGATCCTGATGTCGCATCTCGGCCGGCCCAAGGGCGTCGACGAGCGGCAGCGGCTGCTGCCGGCCGCGCGGCGGCTCGAGCAGCTGCTCGGGGGCAAGGTCCAGTACGTCAAGCACGTGATCGGTCCCGAGGCCGAGCGCGCGGCGCTCGCCCTGCAGCCCGGCGAGTGCCTCGTGCTCGAGAACCTGCGCTTCCACGCCGAAGAGGAGAAGGGCGACCCGAAGTTCGCGGCGGCGCTGGCCCGGCTCGGCGAGCTCTACGTGAACGACGCCTTCGGCACGGCCCACCGCGCGCACGCGAGCGTGGCCGGGGTGCCGGCGCTGCTGCCACACGCGCCCGGTCTGCTGATGGAGAAGGAGATCGCCTCCTTCCAGAAGGTGCTCGGCAGTCCCGACCGGCCGCTGCTCGCGGTACTCGGGGGCGCCAAGGTCAGTGACAAGCTGCCGGTACTCGAGAACCTGGTGAGCAGGGTCGACAGCCTGATCGTCGGGGGCGCGATGGCCTACACCTTCCTCAAGCAGCAGGGCGTGCCGATCGGCAAGTCGCGGTGCGAGGACGAGCTGCTGCCGGCCGCGGCGCGCATCG
>CAZSKV010000448.1:0-7462 GCA_964607495.1 uncultured candidatus Brocadiaceae bacterium | reverse complement strand
CTGTCACCCGATGCCGAAGAGGTCTTGCGGGCGGCGCCCTGGCCGGGCAACGTGCGGCAGCTCCAGAACGAAATGCAACGGCTGGCGGCACTCTGCGACACACCCGTGGCCGGCCGGAAAGACTTGGTCCTCGAGAAACGTTGATGAACCCATGCAGAACTCCCCGCAGAAGCTGACCCCGAAGTGGTTCGTCCTGGCCGACAGCGAGAAGGCCCGCCTGCTCCAGGGCACGCTGACCGGGCACGGGCGCCCGCACCTCGACGAATGCTCGACCCTGCAGACCTCGTTCGCCCCAGGCCAGCACCAGCGGCCGTCGGCGTTGACCGGCAAGGGTCATCCGGCGCATGCCTCGCTCGGACACGAGCACGAGGAGAAGCTGAGCCACTTCGCGCGGGAACTCAGCAGCTGGCTGCAGAAGGAGCTGGACGCACGCAAGATCGAGCGGTGCCAGCTCTACGCGCCGGCGCGGTTCCTCGGCGCCCTGCGCAAGGCGCTGCCCAAGTCCTTGCAGGCCAAGGTGGTCGAGAACGATGCGGAGATCGCCAACCTCACGCTCGCGCAGCTGAACGGCCACCCGGCGATCACCGGCCATCTTGGCTGAGCCCCTTCTCCGCCCGGACCCGATCCCCTAGGCTCTGCGCCTTCATTGGCGCCTGCTCCATGGTCTGCCCCGGCGTCTGCTGACCAGCTGCAAGCATGTACACGTTTCAGATCCTCGATTGCGGGGAGGCGTTCTTCTTCCCCCTCGAGGGGCGAGTTGTGACCCTCGGCCGTGCTGACAGGGCCGATCTCCGTCTGCGCGATGCCGCGGTGGCCGAGATCCATGCCCGGATCGAGCCGCAGGGCGACCGCTACCGGATCGTCGACCTGGGTGGCGGCGTCAAGGTCAACGAGACGCCGACCAAGACGCGGACGCTCGTGCTCGGCGACCGGATCGAAGTGGGCGGGGCCGTACTCGTGCTCGGCCGCCAGGTCCGGCGGCAGGCGACCGCCAAGGACATCGTCGAGGACGCCCGGATCGCCACCTCGCGGCGGCCGCAGGCAGGGCGGCGGGTGTCCCGCTGGCTGATCGGAGCGCTCTCGGCCGCGGCGCTCGTGATCGCCGCGGTCTGGCTGTGGCTGCCGGGTGAGAGCATCTCGCCGCCCGTGATCGGCGAGTTGCGGGCCCTGCGCCGCACGGGCGAGTTCACGGTGGCGCAGGAGCGGATCGAGAGCCTGCGGCACGCCGGCTTCGCGCGCGATCCGGTGCTGGCCGAAGAGGAACGCAGCCTCGCCGCGACCCGCGCGGCGACTGACGAACTGCGCGCCCGGATCCTCGCCGAAGCCGCTGCCAGGACCCGCGCCCAACAGCACGATGCGCTGCGCGAGCTCGAGGAACAGTCGCGGGACGCGGCGCGGCGCGAGGCGGCCCGCATCGTGCGCATCCAGCTGGCCGAGTTGCGCGAGCATGCGTTCGCCGCGACGCGCCGGCAGACGCCGGCCGAAGCGCCGGCACCGCCCGAAGTGGCGCGGCGCCCGGACCCGGTTCCGGTCCCGTCACGCCCGGAGCCTGCCGCCACGCTCGAGCCGTTGCTGACGGGGGCGAGCCAGCTCGCGGCCCAGGGCAGCTTCGCGCAGGCGCTCGAGATGCTGCAACAGGCGCTCGAGACCACGCCGATCGAGCAGGCCGGGCCGCTGCGGCAACGGCTCGCGAGCCTGCGCGACGACACCCGCGCCGCGATGGCGCCGTTGCTCGAGCAGGCGCGCGCCCTGGCCAAGGAGGGCAAGCTCGAGCCGGCGCTCGCCGGACTGCGCGAGCGTGCCTGGCAGTTCCCGGCCGCCGGCGACCTCGCGCAGATCCCGCACGAGATCGAGGGCCTCGAACGCGAACTCGCCGGGCGCGGTCCGATCCCCGAAGGCGCCCTGATCGCGATCCAGAAGAAGGGCACGCAGGTCGCGGCCGTCGTCGACGTCGAGCAGCGCCAACGCCTGCAGGCCCTGCTCAAGACCGTGTTGAACGACGCCCAGGCGGCCGAGCGCGCCGGAGAACTCGCGAAAGCACGCGAGCTGTTCCGCGAGGCCGCGGGACGCGCGCGCTCGGTCGATCCGGCGTTCGGCGTCGATCTCGAGGCGCGGGCGCAGACGCTCGGCTACCTCGCGGATCTGCAGGCGTTCGTCGTGCCGAACTTCGAGCCGGGCAAGGGGCCCAAGCTCCAGGACGAGACCGGTCAGGAACTCGCGCTCGTCGGCCCGGCCGGCGGCAAGCTGCGCTTCGTCGGCGCCGGCGGCGAGCGGCTGCTCGCCTGGTCCGAGCTGCCGATGACGCAGGCCAAGAGCCTGCTGCAGCGCGTGCAAGGGCCGGCGCGCGCCTTCCTCGGCCTCGCGGTGCTGGCCTACCGGGTCCCCTCGCGCGAGCTCGCCGAACAGTGCCTCGCCCGCGCCTGGGAGCTCGATGCCGCGCTGCGCGCGGAGATCCAGGATCTGTTGCGGCGCGAGCGCGTCGATCCGCCCGATCCGCGCGGCTACGAGCTGATCGCTGGCAGGTTCGTGAGCCTGCGTTCGATCGAGGCCGAGAAGAAGTCCAAGAAGATCGAGGAGCGCCTCGCGCGCGTCGTGCAGCAGATGGACGGCAAACCGGGCACGGCTGCCGAGAAGCTGCTCGAGGACCTGCTCGCCGAGGGGCCGGACGCGGTCGAGTCGGTCTTGCTCGCGTTCACGCGCCAGCAGACCCTGCTGGCCGAGCGGATCGAGAAGCACACCTTCCGCAAGAGCTGGGACAAGCTCGCGCAGGAGCGGCACGCGCTCGACATCGCGCGGGAGTACGCGAAGAAGCTGATCTTCGACGAGGCCACCTACTTCTACCCCTACAAGGCGCCTGCGGTCGACGCCAAGCGCGAGGCCGAGTACTGGCCCGTGCAGCAGGAGGTCGATCGGCGCGTCGCGCACGTGCGCGAACTCTGGACCGGCAGCAAGACGAAGCTCAGCGTGCCGACGAGCCTGCTCGACGACGCCCGCCGCTTCGGCTGGGTCACCCGCGTCCTTGTCGAGTTCGGCGAGAAGAACCCGGAGACCGAGAGCAAGGTCGCCTGGGTCGCCGCCCTGCCGGCGGACGGCAAGCTCGACCTGCAGAGTTTCGCGGTGACGCGGCAGGAACGCGTGGACCAGGACCTGTGGAACCGGATCGAGGTCTTCAACCAGCGCCTCGGCAAAGAACTCAGCAACGAGGAGCGCGCCGAGTTCCGGATCACGAACGAGTACCGGCGGATGTTCAATCATCGCCCGCTCGCGCTCAACGTGCGGATCCTGGCGGCCGCGCGCGGGCACAGCGAGGAGATGTCGAAGCTCGGCTACTTCGCCCACTTCTCGCCGACCGACGGCCGCAAGACGCCCTTCGACCGGATGAAGCTGGCCGGATACGCGCAGGGAGCCTCGGAGAACATCGCGCTGGTGGACGGCGCCGAAGCCGCGCATGGCGCCTGGCTGCGGTCGTCCGGGCACCACCGGAACCTGTTGATGCCGACCCACACCGAGTTCGCGGTCGGCAACAGCGGCCGCTATTGGACGCAGAACTTCGGCCGCGCGAACGAGTTCAACCATCACCCGGAATTCCCGCCGGCAATCGGGAAGTGAACGATGGCAAAGATCGAGATCAGGAGTCAGGGTGCCGCCAAGGTCTACGAGGTCCTCGATGACGCCGTGACCGTCGGCAAGGATGCGCAGAACAACATCCGGCTGAAGGATCCGGACGCGGCGGCGTTCGAAGCGAAGCTCGTGCGCGGCGCGCAAGGCTGGCACATCGAGGCCGCGGCCGAGGGGCGCAAGCTCACGGTCAATGGCATGACCGTGCGCGCCGCCGATCTCGAGACCGGCGACGTCGTGAAGCTCGGCAACGTCGAGCTCGTGCTGCTGAGTACCGACGGCGAGGCCGCGCCGGTCGCGGCCGCGGCAGCCCCGGCACCCGCACCGACCCCGGCACCCGCACCCGCTGCACCCAGGGCCACGGCCCCCAGGCTCCGCTCCGGCGGAGCGGGCCACGCGCAGCAGGCCCAGGGCCCGGCGCGCCGCCAGGCCGCCAAGGAGCGCGAGGTCGAGCCGGGGGGCGCGCGCTATGCGCGGCAGATCCGGGAGGAGAAGCCGATGAACAGCCAGAGGATCGGCATGCTCTCGGCGATCGGCGTGCTCTCGCTGGCCGCGATCTTCCTCGTCTACAAGTTCGTGACCGGCTCGTCGTTCAACCGTTCGCCGGCCGACGTGATCGCCGAAGCCGCGTCGTTCCTGAAGGACGGCAACCTCGAGTCCGCCGAGGCTACGCTCGCGATCGTCGAGCGCGACCTGCGCGGCGCGATCACGAACCAGGACGCGGCCGCGATCGCGAAACTGCGCGGCGACATGAAGTCGTTCGCCGACAAGAAGCTCGACATGCCGCGGCTCGAGAACGCAGTCGAGGAGTTCTCCGGCCGCGTGCTGAACTTCCGCGAGTTCTACCTCAAGACCGAGCCCTGGGAACGGCCGCCGGCCCGCGTCTACGTCGGGATCCTCGAGACCTGGCTGCAGAAGCACGAGGCGGTCTGCGAGAAGTACCCGGACTACCGCGACAACCAGCTCAAGATCGTGCGCGAACTGCTGCCCAAGGCCCGCGCCGTCGCGAAGATGAACGAGCCCGACACCGAGGCCGACGTGCGCTTCCGCGTCAAGCGCGCGATGGAGTTCAAACGCCACAACCCCTGGCGCGAGATCATCACGGCCTGCGACACCTTCCTGAAGAACAACCCCGACAACAGCTACGTGCGCAAGATGCGCGCCGAGGTCTACGAGGTCGGCCAGAAGGACATGAAGAAGCTGATCGAAGAGGCCGACGCCAAGCTCGCGCGTGGCGACGACCGCGTGTTCGGCACCTTCGAGTTCATGATCAAGGAAGGGGCGATGCCGGAGTGGATTCCCGAGCTCGAGGCGAAGCTGCGCACGTTGAAGAAGTGACGCCCCCCGGCCTCAAGTAGGCCGCTGCGCGAGCTTCTCGGGCGTGGTCTTCCAGCGTGCGTGGAACCAAGGCCACTGCTCGGGGTGCGCGCGCACGACGGCCTCCATCTGCGCGGTCCATGCCTGGGTCAGGCGCGCGACCTCCGCGGCCTTGTCGCGGTCGGGGTCGGGCCATAGCGGCGCGCCGAGAACGACCTCGTAACCCGCGCCCTGGCGCAGGAAGAAGCCGCAGTGGATCGGCACGCCGGCCGCGAGCGCGAGCCGCGCGGGGCCGACCGGCGTGTAGGCCTGGTGGCCGAACCAGTCCACGAACACGCCCGCGAGGTTCTTGACGTCCTGGTCGGGGACGAGCGCGAGGATGCGGCCCGCGCGCAGGATGTGCGCCGGGCGCGTCGCCGGATCGTCGCCGTAGAGCGTCTCGATGCCGAGCCTGGCCCGCAGGTCCTGCACGAGGCGGTTGAGCTTCGCGTTGCCCATGCGCTTGGCGACCGCCGCGCCCATGCCGTGGGTGCTGTGCCGCGACAGCCAGGCACCCATGAACTCCCAGTTGCCGATGTGGCCGGTCAGGCCGATGTAGCCGCCTTGCCACTCGCGCTCGAAGCGGCCGAGCTCGGCGCGGGCCGTGGTGTCGTCCACCTTGCCCTCGAGGAAGGCCCACCCGTGGCGCAGGAACGCCGCGAGGTCCGCGACCTGGTCGGCGAGGTTGCGGAACATCGCGTGGATCACCGCACGGCGAGACTTTGCATCGAGCTGGTCGCCGAAGGCCTTGTGCAGGTTCGCGGCGCAGACCCGGCCCAGCCAGAGTCTGCCGAGCGGCGGGACCACGAGCCGCAGGCCAAGGCGCAGCACGCGGTGCGGCACCCTGGTCAGGACCGCGAGCAGGACCCGGGCGACGCTCGCCTGCAACCAGCGCCGTGCGTCCCGCAGCCAGCGCTGGCGACGTGGCCGCGGGCGGCGGCTCCTGGCTGCGGGTTCGGTCGGCACGCCCGGTTACATACCCGCAGAACCGCCCGAAGTCCCCGGCGACTCCCCCGGGTCATGGCTTCCGGCATGTGCACCTGCTCTCCTCTGCTGCCGCGTGCAACCGGCCCCGTCGCGAATCGTGCTCGTCTACGTCGGCACTGCCCACCTGGCGTTGCTCATGGGGGCGTTGTTCGCGGTCGGCTCGGCGCCAGAGATCGCGCTCTCGTTCCTGCACCCGGCCACGCTCGCGACCGTGCACTTCGTGACGCTCGGCTGGCTGACTGCGACCGCGCTCGGCGCGGTCTATGCGCTGTTGCCGATGATCCTGCGCACGCGCGTGGATGCGCGCTGGCCGGACGTCCTTGCCTGCATCGGGGTCCTCGGTGGGGCGAGCGGCGTGATCGCGCACATGCTGCTCGCGACCTGGTCGGGCGTGGCCTGGGCCGGTGGCATGATCGCGGCCGGGGCCGGCTGGATCGGTCTGCGCACGGTCGCGGCGCTGGCGCACGCTCCCGCCCCCCGGTTGCCGCGGGTCGCGGTCGGCCTCGCGTACGTCTCGCTCGTGGCCGCGGCCGTGCTCGGCACCCTGGCCGCGATCCACCGTGCGTCCCCGATCTTCCCGGGCGGCCACCTACGCACGCTGGCCGCGCATGCGCACCTGGCGCTCGTCGGCTGGCTCGGTCTGTTGACGGTCGGCATCGGCCATCGGCTGCTGCCGATGCTGATCCCCGCGGCCCCGATCGCCGGCAGCCGGCCGGCCTGGACGGTCGCCCTGCTGGCGCTCGGCGCCGTGGCGCTGCCCGCGACCTGGCTGCTCGCGCCGTGGCCGTCGCGCCTGCCCGCGCTCGCGGCGGCGCCGCTCGCCTTGGGCATGCTGCTCTTCGTGCTCGATCTGCTGGTCCTTTCGCGGCAACGCAAACCGAAGGCGAAGGGCCTGCCGCGGCGCGATCCGGCGCTCGTCCTGATCCCCTTCGCCATGGCCTGCATGATCGGCGGGGTCGGACTCGGCTTCGTGATGCTGGGCTCCGAGTTCGGGCCGGCGTGGGCCGGTCTCTATGGCGTGCTGCTGCTCGTCGGCGGTTTCGGCGGGCTGGTGCTCGGGGTCGGCTTGCGGCTCTGGCCGCTCTTCGCCTGGATGCGGGGCTTCGCGCGCACGCAGCAGGTGCCCGGGATCACGCCGGGTGACCTGCCGAGCTACCCGCTGCAGTGGCTCGTGGTCGGCGCCTGGATCCTCGCGGTCGTCGGGCTCGCGGTCGGGATCCTCGGCGGTAGCGCGCTCGTGGTGCGGCTCGGAGCCCTGGCCTGGGTCGTGGCCGCGCTGGCCGTCTGCGTGAACCTCTGGCTGGTGCTGCTGCGCGCGCGGCGGGCCTTCGCTGCGGCCTGAGTGCTGCCGACCCTACTGGCCCAGGTGCGCCGTGGCCCAGGCCGCGGCCCTGGCGGCGACGAGGCGGCGCAGGTGCGGGCTCGGCCGTTGCCGCTGCAGGGCCTGGCGCGCCTGGGCATAGCCGCGCGCGAACGCGGCCAGCGGGCGACGGCCACCCGG
>CAZSKV010000447.1:0-1602 GCA_964607495.1 uncultured candidatus Brocadiaceae bacterium | reverse complement strand
GCCAACGCTCGCACGCCGAGTCGAAGCTGCGCTCGATCTGATCGAGGACTTCCGAGACCCAGCGATCATGGAACCACGCCGCCGTGGACAGCTCCGCCTGCAGGCTGTTCACCAGCGCATTGGCCTTCGCAAGTGCAGCGGCACGAGCCACCGGGTTGCGTAACTCACGCGTCAACGCCTCCTTGACCGGCAAGGGGAGCCTGCCGTCGCTCGGCGTGAGCTCCAGGACGGTGGTCAATGTCTTGCCGAGATCGGGCTTGGCGGCCTCCATCCAGACCGCGTGGATGTGGGAACGGACCAGATCGCGGTTGCGCAAGTCGATGCGAGGAGGTGCGACCGATCCCGACACCATGCGGCTCGGTGCGCGGTAGAAGTACTGGTCGTGCGGGCTACGACCAGCGCAATAGGTGAATACCATCGCCGGCTGCCCGCCGCGGCCGGCGCGACCGCTGCGCTGCGCGTAGTTGGCAGGTGTCGGCGGCACGTTGCGCAGGTTGACGAGATTCAACTGCGCGATGTCGACCCCGAGCTCCATGGTCGGTGAACAGAACAGCAAAGGCAGGTCGCCGCTGCGGAACCGTTCCTCGCGGTCCTCGCGGTCCTCCGAGGCGACCTGAGCCGTGTGCTCGCGGGCCTCGAGGACGGACTTCAGATCGACGAAGCCCCGGTAGCACTCGACGAAGTAGCGATTGACCTCCGGGGGAATCTCGCCGGCGGCGAGAAGGCGCGTGCGATCGACGGGTCGGATCTCGCCGTCTCCTGGCAACCAGCGCAGTGCATCGGCATTGAGCTGGTACCCCGGGTCGTCCCCGTCCCGACCGCTGCGCACCTGCTCGACAACTCCATACCGCTTGAGCGCGAGCAGCATGAATTGAATGGCCGCGTCGACCTGCTCCCGCCCGAACGGCTGTCCAGCTTGTGCGTAGGGCGTCAGCAGGCGCTTGAGATAGCGCCCGAATGCTCCATAGGATGAAAGGAAGAAGCCGGACCGGTCCTGCTGCCGCTTCGGCCGCGGATAGGCGACTTCCGCTTTGGTCAGCTCACGCGCATCTTCGAGGTACCACACGGTGTCTTCGAGAAGCCGCGGCTTGGTCTGTTCGACAAGATCCAGCTGCTTCTGGGGGTCAAGCACGTCGACCTTGACCGCCAACGCTCGACGCATCACATCGAGCAGCGTGCGGACCGTTTCCTCCCGGGTCTCCGGCGCGCAGTCCCGCAGCGCCGCCGGGACTTCGATGAACCGGTCACCCTCACGGTCCTTCACCGTGAAGCCGGCCGCCCACAGGGGAGCCTCGCAAAGCAGTCCGTCTGCGCCGGAGAGACCGTCGTACTCGAATCGCAGAAGTCCGCAGTCCTCGAGGTTGGGCGCGGTGACGCGCCAGCCGCGCTGAAGATCGCGATAAAGGTAGTAGTCGATCACGCGGCGCAGCGCGTCGTGCGTCGCGTTGCGCGCCGGCCCTCGGACTTCCGGGTCGGCGGCGTACTCGTCGAATCGCAACTGCATCGCATCGAAGACGCTACGGGAGAGGTCGCCGTGCGACAGTCCGCTGGGGCCACGAGCCTGTGTGGCCCTGTGAAGTGCGGAACGAAGCAGTGCGACCT
>CAZSKV010000446.1:0-2451 GCA_964607495.1 uncultured candidatus Brocadiaceae bacterium | reverse complement strand
CGCTGCGCGACGGGCACGCGCACGCCGCGCGCACTGTCGAAGAGCACGCGGCCCTCGAGCTCGATCCGTCCGGTCGCCTCCGGCACGAGACCCGCCAGCGCGTGCAGCAAGGTGGTCTTGCCACTGCCGTTCGCGCCGAAGAGCGCGGTCGTCGGCGCGAGTTCGGGGAGCTCGACCGCGAGGCGGAACCCCGGCCGCGTGAGCGCGAGCGACGCCCTCAGGCGCACGCGGCGAGCCTCCGGCGGCGTTCCCGCGCGAGCAGCAGCTCGGCCGCGAGCGTCGCCACCACCGCGAGCACCACGCAGAAGATCCCGAGTCGCAGCGCGACCGCATCGCCGTCCGGGGTCTGCAGCGCGGTCCACACCAGCAGCGGCAGCGTGCGCGTCGTGCCCGGCAGGTTGCCGGCGAACGTGATCGTCGCGCCGAACTCGCCGAGACTGCGCGTGAACCCGAGCAGCAGACCGGCGATCACGCCGGCGCGCGCGGCCGGCCAGGTGATGGTCCGGAACACGCGCAGCCGGCCCGCGCCGAGCGTCTGCGCGGCCTCCTGCAGCTTCGGGTCGACGGCTTCGAAGCCCTGGCGCATCGAGCGCACGAGCAGCGGGAAGCTCATCACCGCCGAAGCCAGCACCGCCCCCTGGGTCGTGAACGCGAGCACGAGACCGAGCGGGCCATCGGCCGCGAAGAGCAGCAGCAGCCCATAACCGACCACGACCGGCGGCAGCACGAGGGGCACGAGACAGGCGGCCTCGACGCACACCCGCAGCCGGCTCTGGGTGCGCGCGAGCCACTGCGCGAGCAGCAGCGCCGGCACGAAGGTCAGCAGCGTGGCGCCCGCGGCGACCAGCAGCGACAGACGCAGCGCGGCGGCCTCGGCAGCCGTGAGCACGGTTCAGCGCTCCACGTCGAACCCGGAGTCGCGGAAGGAAGCGCGCGCTTCGGCGGAGGCGAACGCCGTGAGCACGTCCCGGGCGCGCGCGCTCGCTCCCTGCACGATCGCGATCTCGTAGGCCACCTGCGGGTCGGCTTCGTGCGGGATCTCGGCCACGATCCGCAGGCGGCGGGAGCGCAGCGCATCGCTGCGGTAGACGAAGCCGTACGCCGCGGCGCCGGTCTCGACCGCGACCACGACCGCGCGGGCGTCAGGACAGGGCAGCAGGTCGTCCTGCACTCCGGTCCAGCGCTGCAGCGCGAGCAGGGCCCGCTTCGTGTACTGACCGAGCGGAACGTGCTCGGGGTCGCCGATCGCGATCCTGCCGGTGAGCACAAGGGGTTCCTTCAGGTCCAGCGGCCGGGTGCCGGTCGTCGGCCGCGTCGCGCCCTTGGGATCGCCGCCCGGGTCCCGCTTCGTGACCAGCACGATCGCGTTGCGGAACAGCACGCGGCGCGATCCGGCCTCGAGCTTCCCCTGCTTCTCGAGGAAGTCCATCCACTCGGCATTCGCCGACACGAAGATCTCCGGTTTCGCGCCGCGCACGATCTGCTGCGCGAGCAGCGACGAGGCGTTGGCGTCGACCACCAGCGGCACTTCGAGGCTCTTCGCCGCGCGTTCGATCGCCGCGGCAGCACTGACCGCGACGAACGCGAGGACGGGCTGCGGGGAACGCCGGCAGGCCACGAGCAGCGCCAGGCAGATCCAGGGGATCAGCTTGCGGCCAGGGACCTCAGAGGAAGTGGTCGAAGCGCTCATTCACGAGCTCGAGGCTCGCCGGATCGACGCTCGACTCGACGAGCTTCTCGATCCACCAGTTGGTGCCGTGGTAGAGACAGGTGACTTCCTTGCAGCGGTCGCTCGCGTCGAAGTGCTGCAGCAGACCCTGGGTGGCGCGTGCGGTCACCTCGGCGCGCGGCGCATCGGCATAGGCGTCCTTGGGCCCGATCTGCGCGAACGTGACGCCGCGGTAGGCCGGGCAGTTGAAGGTCCCGTGCGGGGTCAGCACCTGGCGCAGCGCCTGCATGTGGCAGGTCTTCGGCTGGCGCGTGAGTTCCTGCCAGGTGCCGGTCAGCAGCACGCGCAGGTTCGTGCTCTCGACCACCCGGAAGCCCGGGCGTGCGAGCTGTTGGCACGCCGCGAGCGCGACCCGGATCCGGGCGATGACGCCCGCGAGTTCCTCTTCGGCCTTCTTGGGGTCCATGACCTCGGAGCCGGTCGCCGCACGCAGCAGGAAGGGCTTGAACGAGATGTAGTCGAAGCCCGCATCGCGCGCGCGGCGCGCCGCCAGCTCCATCTCGTGCAGGTTCTCGACGACCTTCACGTCGTCGCGCGAGGCGCCCTTCCAGGTCATCACGTACGAGAACCCGACCGTGACCTTGGGGTAGCTCTGCTTGATCTTCGTGACCCAGCCGCAGATCTCGTCGAGCGTCAGGTCCTTCTTGCTCGGGTGGTGCATGCGCTGGAAGGTCGCATTGGTCCCCGAGTCGAGGGAGAGGCGGATCCAGTCGCGCTCGTCG
>CAZSKV010000445.1:0-3515 GCA_964607495.1 uncultured candidatus Brocadiaceae bacterium | reverse complement strand
GTGATCCCGGCCTTGTGCACGCCGTGGATGAAGCGCGAATACTGCAGGCCGACCGCCCGGACCGCGGCCGTGAGGCGCGTGATCCACAGGCTGCGGAACTCGCGCTTCTTCTGCTGGCGGCCGAAGTAGGCGAACTTGTCGGCGCGCATCGTGACTTCGCGCGCCGAGCGGAAGCAGCGGCTGCGCGCGCCATAGAAGCCCTTGGCACGCTTGAGGGTGCGGTTGCGGCGTTGCCGCGTCGCTGGACCGTTGGTTGCACGCATCGATCAACCCTCCCCGAGCAGCTTGGCCATGTTCTTGCCGAACTTGCCGCCGACGATCACGGCGGAGCGCAAGTGGCGCTTGCGCTTGGTGCTGCGCCGCGTCAGCAAGTGCGACGTGAACGACTGGTGGCGCTTCACCTTGCCGGTCTTGGTCAGCTTCATGCGCTTGACCACGGCCTTCTTGGTCTTCTGCTTGGGCATTGCGTGAGTTCCGCTTTGGAAGGCGCAGCAAGGTAGCGACCCACCTCCCGGGGAGCAAGAGTCCTTTGCTGCAGGCGGGGCGGCGGCACGGCATGATCCCTCCCCCCCATGTCCTGGCTCGCGGCCCTTGGTCTCACGCTCCTCTTCGTCGCCTTCCTCGGGATCGCGAACCGCCGGCTCCGCCGCCCGATGGCGCTGGTCCTGCTCGCCGCCGCGGCGTGGGCCGGGTACCTGGCCATTGCCGCGCAAGGCAGCACGCGGCAGTTGCGTGTCACGACCCAGCACGCGGCTTTCGTCGAGAACGACCTGGGCAGCAAGACCTTCCTGATCGAGACCGTGACCGCCCCGGGACCGCAGTGGGCCGTGCTCGCGGCGGCCACCGCGGCCCTGTTCGCCGGGATGCTCTTCGCCGCGGGACGCCGCGCGCTGCCCGCGGCCACCACGGCCAGCCTCTTCGCCTGGGCCGGCTTCGCGCTGGTGCTCGGCCTCGAGAAGTCGGCGGCACCGGCCGCGCTCGTCGGCTGGCCGGCGATCGAAGCCTGCGCCGGCTTCGGCACGCTGGTGTTCGCCGTGCTCTGTGCGCGGCCCGGCCTGCGGCCGCTCGCGTTCTTCGCGCGGATGATCGTGTTCGCGAGCGCGGTGCGCGTGCCGATCGCGCTCTTCGGCACCTGGGCGACGCAGCACCAGAAAGGCACGCACCTCGACGTGCACCGGATCGACTTCATCGCCAATCCGATCACGCAGACCTCGCTCGACGTGGTCCCGGGCTCCGCCGAACAGCTGGCCTGGCTGATCTGGGTGCCGCAGCTCGTCGTGCACCCGGTGTTCACGTTCTTCGTGGCCGGTGGCATCGGCTTCGCGATCCTGATGTTCCTGCAACATCCCCCGGCCAAGCGGGCTGCCGCGTGAGTACGGACGCCGCGTCCGTCGCTATAGTGCGGATCCACCCCTTCTCCAAGGAACCCATCATGCAACGTCTTTCCTGCCTGCTCTGCACTTCGCTCCTGGCCTCCTTGCTGCCCGGCCAGGCGGTGATCGAGACCTTCACCTTCGCCAACGGACCCACGATCCCCGGCTGGACCCAGCAACGCGGCACGTGGGCGATCAACAACTTCCGCCTCGCCCACACCTCCGGCGCCAGTTGGGACTACATCACCAAGGACGGCGTCTCGACCAAGAACTCGGTGCTCGACGTCGAGGTGTTCTATGGCGGCACCGGCGTGCAGTTCGGCGGTCTGACGGCGCGGCACCCGGGCGGCAACCTCGACAACAACCTGGTGATGTGCAAGATCCAGGACAACGGCGGCACGCCGGACCTCGACCGCGTGTTCATCTACGAGCGTGGCGGCGCGGCCGGCAACACCTATGCCGACCTCGTACCCGGCGTCCAGAGCGCGTTCATCCGCATGATCACGCTCGAGGCCAACGCGACGATGCAGATCGACAAGGACAAGGACGGGGTGTTCGAGCAGAGCGTCGGGCCGCGTGCGCTGACGACGATTCTCGGCAGCGGCTTCGTCGGGCTCAACGCCTACCAGGCGACCGAGCTCGACAACTTCGAGTACTTCGACGCCGTGCTGGTGCCGCAGAGCGGCAGCACGCCGAAGATCGGCACCACCTTCTCGATGCAGCTCACGACCCCGGCGCCACAGTTCACGCCGTACATCGCCGCGCTGTCCGAGAAGAACACCGGGATTCCGTTCGGCAGCCGCGCCGTGCCCTTGGGCATCGACGCGTTGCTCGTCGCCTCGCTCGGCGCCGGCCTCGGCGGCCTGACCGGCGCGAACGGCATTGCGACCATCAACCTGCCGATCCCGAACAACCCGGCACTGGTCGGCTACAAGTTCTTCGCGGCGGCGCTGACCCTCGACGGCCAGCAGCCCTTCGGCCTCGGCGCAATCTCGAACGAGCACGCGATCCAGATCGTGCAGTGAGCGCGCTGGTCACTTCGGCGTGACCAGCATCCCGATCCGCTTGCCTTCCTGGCGCGGCGGCCGCTCGATCTTGCCCAGGTCCTGGATCCGCGAGAAGAAGTGCCAGGAGTCCGCGTCACGGGATGCGCCGCACGCAATGCGCGGATGTTCGTCCAGGTTCGAGCGGCCGGATCGGCGGCAACCCTGGATGGGTTGCCTGGATTCGGTCGCGCGAAGATGGGCGCAGAGACGCGCGTTCCGCGCGAACGAGTCCCGTGACGCAGTCTCCTGGACACCCTTCGAGCCAACCCCTGAGCGGTCGCGGGCCCAGGTACCTCCAGCGCTCGATCCGACGCATCACGGCAGCGGCGGCGGCCCCGACGGTCATGGCCGTGGTGCCGAGCACGACGTCGGCATGGCCAGTGCGCGGGCGCGCATGATCCGACCATCCTGCCCCGACTCCACAGGGTCCGAGAGGCCACTTCGGGTGCCAAGAGCGCAGCGGTGGGGATGGCGGTTCCGTTGGTAGCAGAGTAGGCTCCCTCCCCAGCGACAGTTGGCGTCGTCGAGCTTCCTGCCGTTCGCACCCCGTCTCGTCCCCGCAAGGAGTGTCGATGAAGCGCCATCCGCCAGCCTCGTCTCGGTGTCTGCCCTCGCAACGCGCGTCGCAGGTTTCGATCTTGCTCACCGCGGCGGTGATGGCCGCCGTCGCGGCCTCGGCTACGGCGCAGCGGCAGTTCGAGGAGTTGGGGAAGCGCGGGTTGCCCGCGAACGGGGACGACACCCGAGCGACCGTGTTGGGCGACGTGGACCGGGACGGCGACCTCGACCTGGTCCTCGGGAACTACGGGCAGCAGAGCCGCCTCTACCTGAACAACGGCACCGGCACGTTCACGGATGCCACGGCCTCTCGCATGCCGGTCGGCATCTACCCCACCACTTCGCTGGCGCTCGGTGACGTGGACCGGGACGGCGACCTCGACCTGCTCGTCGGAAACTACAGCTACCCCTTCGGGGCGCAGAGCCGCCTCCACCTGAACAACGGGACCGGCACGTTCTCGGATGCGACGGCCTCTCGCATGCCGGTCGGCAACTACAACACCCGCTCGCTGGCGCTCGGCGACGTGGACAGGGACGG
>CAZSKV010000444.1:0-6742 GCA_964607495.1 uncultured candidatus Brocadiaceae bacterium | reverse complement strand
CGCTCAAGAAGATGCCCGCGCTGGAGCCACGCAAGACCTGAGCGCCCCTTCCGCGCCCATGACCGCCCCCTTCCGGCCCCACGTTCCCGCCAGCGAGACCCCGCCCGAACTCACGCTGCGCGCCCTGCTGCTCGGGGCGATCCTCGGGGTCGTGTTCGGCGCGGCCTCGACCTACCTCGCGCTGCGTGTCGGCCTGACGGTCTCGGCCTCGGTGCCGATCGCGGTGATCGCGATCGCGCTCCTGCGCAAGCGTGGGCAACAACGCGCGATCCTCGAGCACAACATCACGCAGACCGCCGGGTCGGCAGGCGAGTCGGTCGCCGCGGCGGTCGTGTTCACCGTGCCGGCCCTGATCTTCCTCGGCTACCCGCTCGAAGTCGGCCTGACCACGCTCGTCGCCCTGACCGGCGGCTGCCTCGGCGTGCTGATGATGGTGCCGTTGCGACGCTACCTGATCGTCAAGGAGCACGGGCAGCTGCGCTATCCGGAGGGCAAGGCCTGCGCCGAGATCCTGAAGGCCGGCGAGCTCGGCGGGACCTCGGCTCGGAAGGTGTTCGTCGGCTTCGCGGTCGGGGCGGCCCTGAAGGTGTTCCAGTCGGTGCTGCTCGGGGTGAAGGGCACGGTCAGCTACACGCTGAGCTTCTTCCAGCGCGCCGAGGTCGCCTGCGACGTCGATCCGGCGCTGATCGGCGTCGGCTACATCATCGGTTACCGGACCGCGTTGATGATGGTCGCGGGCTCGCTGCTCGCGACCTTCGTGCTGATCCCGATGGTGATGCTCTTCGGCGCCGGCAGCACGGCGGCCCTGCCGCCGGCGACCGCCCTGATCAAGGACATGGCGCCCGGGGACGTGTGGAACAGCTACGTGCGCCACATCGGCGCCGGCGCGGTCGCGACCGGCGGCATCTTCGCGCTGCTGCGTGCGCTGCCCTCGATCTGGTCGGCGCTGAGCTCGTCCCTGCGGTCGCTGCGCGGCGGCGGGGTCGCGAAGGGCACCGACCGCCTCGATCGGGACACGCCGTTGCCGGTGCTTGCGGTCGGCGCGCTCGGCATCGTCGCCTTCGTCTGGCTGGTGCCGGTGTTCGAGATGCACCTGCTCGGCGCCGTGCTGATCCTCGGGCTCGGATTCCTGTTCGCGGTCGTCAGCTCACGGATCACCGGCGAGGTCGGCTCCACGAGCTGCCCGCTCTCGGGCATGACGATCGCGGTGCTGATGGGCACCTGCGGCGCATTCCTGCTGGTCGGTTGGGGGGACACGGCTCACAGCCGGCTCGCGCTGATGGTCGGCGCGATCGTGTGCATCGCGATCAGCAACGCCGGAACCTGCTCGCAGGACCTGAAGACCGGCTTCCTGATCGGCGCGACGCCGGTGCGGCAGCAGGGTGCCTTGCTGGTCGGTGTGCTGGCTTCGGTGCTCGCAATCGGCTGGACCGCGTATGGCCTGAACCTCGTCGAGACGCGCGAGACACCGCTCGACAAGCCCTTCGTCGTCGCTCCCGGGAAACGGGCCGGCGCGGCGACGGTGCCGAGCCGCTTCGAGCAGAACGCGCTCGCCGACAAGACGCGGACCGGACCGGCGCGCGAGTACGAGTTCGTGCAGCTCTCCGAGAAGGACCTCCCCGCAGGCCTCGCGCCAGGCAACTACCTGATCGATCCCGCGAGCGGCGAAGCCCGCTATCTGCGCCAGGACGGGATCGGCTCGGGACGGTTGCGCGCGCCGCAGGCGACGCTGATGGCGACCGTGATCAAGGGCATCCTCGGGCGCGACCTGCCGTGGAACCTCGTGCTGATCGGGGTCGCGATCGCGGTCTTCATCGAGCTGATGGGCTTCCGCTCGCTGACCTTCGCGGTCGGGGTCTACCTGCCCCTCTCGTCGACGATGCCGGTGTTCCTCGGCGGTCTCGTGCGCAAGCTCGCGGATCGCTCCTACGGGCGCGAGCCGGATGCCGAGGACGAACCGGAGGGGACGCTCTGGTGCTCGGGACTCATCGCCGGAGCCTCGATCCTGGGCATCCTCGCGGCGATGCAGGGGTTCGTGCCGGGGTTCGACCGCGAGGGGGGGTTCCTGCCCCAGGTGGCGGTGCTGCGCGGACTTCCCTTCGCCGGCAGCGACCTCTTCGGTGCGCTCGTACTGGCCGGACTCGGCTGGTTGATGTTCCGGGGCGCACGCCCGCGGGGCTGAGCACCTCGACAGATTGCGGAGAGCAGGCAGAATGAGTGAACCTCGCCTGCCTCGTCTTCCGTCTCGGTCTCCCCCGGACCCGCTCGAACCATGCAACTCGCCAAGCTACTCCTCGTGGCCGCTCTCGCGGCCATCCCGCTCTCCGCCCAGAACTTCGTGACGAACGGGGATTTTGCAGCTGGACTCACCGGCTGGACCCAGGGCGGCGGCTACTGCTACAGCCCCCTCGCCGAGACCTGGGACACGACTGGCGCCGGCGCGAGTCTCAGCTTTGGCTGCAATCCTGGGGGTCAGGTCACGCCTCCTCCCTATCCGGCCAACACCCTCGAACAGACCGTCACGGTCGCCCAAGGCGTGCCCTATGAGATCCGCGCCGACCTCTCGACGGTCAAGCTCGTGCACACCTCGGCCAACGCCGATGGCGGCACGATCTGGGCCCAGGTGAACGGCATCGAAGTCGCACGGCACGCGTTCGGCTACTACGCCTACCCCAAGGTCTATCGGGCCCAGCTCTGCGGACGTTTCGTGCCCACGACGAGTGGCCCGGTCACGCTGAAGATCGGCTTCGAACGCGCCTACCTCGGCACCATCAACACGCCGCGCGTCAACATCGACAACATCTCGCTGCAGTTCGCGAGCGGAGCCACGTTCTGCATCCGCAACAACCGCCAGCTCGGCAGCACCGTGAACTTCGAGGTCCAGGGCGCGCCCCAGGCGCCGTTCGCCGTGTTCGCGGCGGCCAAGTCCGGCGGACCGCTGACGATCCCTGGCTTCGCGGGCACCTACCTGCTCGACCTGGCGACGACCTCGCTGATCTGGTCGGGCACCCTGAGTGCGACCGGCCTGGCGACATTGCCAGTCCAGGTGCCGACCGATCCCTACCTGACGCAGGCGGCGACGCATTTCCAACCCGTGCAGTTGACCAGTGCGACCACCGGGGCCTTCGGCCACGCGCATTGGGTCTACTTCTTCCAGTGACCTTCGACCTTGCCCCGCCAACCGCTGTTTCCCAGGCAGTCTCCCATGCGAATCCACTTGTTGCTCGGCGCGCTCGCGCTCGCCGGCGCCTCTCTCTCCGCCCAGAACTTCGTCGTCAACGGTGACTTCACCGGCGACCTGACGGGATGGACCCAGGGCGGCATCTCGTTCAACCCCATCATCGAGACCTACGACGTCAGCGGTCTCGGCGCTTCGAAGTGCTTCGCTTGCGGCCCAGGCGGCCAGGTGTATGCGCCGCCGCACGCCCCGAACTGGATCGAGCAGACGATCGTGTTCGCGCAGGGCGCCCCCTACGAGTTCAGCGCCGACGTGCTGACGCTCGGCCCGAACGGCAACGCGGACGCCGGTGACTGCTACGTCGAAGTCAACAACGTGCAAGTCGGCCGCGTCTACTTCAAGTCTTCCACCGGCGGCAAGGCCGAACGCTCGCGTTTCACCTTCCGCTTCACGCCGAACGCGAGCGGCCCGCTGAACTTCCGCGTCAACTTCGTGCGCGTGCCGTACATCTTCAATGCGAACACGCCGCGGATGTACATCGACAACATCTCGGTCGCGATCGCCCCGGCGCCGACGTTCCTGGTGCGTGGTCTCAGCGGCAGCGATGACAACCTGATGCTCGGCAAGGCAATCGACTTCAAGGTCGATGGTGGCGCCGCCCTGGCCAGCTCGGCCTGCGCGATCTTCCTCGCCGCCGCCGAACAGAAGCCACCGATCCGGATTCCTGGCGCCATCGGCACCTGGAACCTCGATCTGCTGACGATGGCCCTGCTCGGGGGAGGCACCGCGGACGCGTCCGGGCAGTACGCGATCAATGTCACGATCCCGATGGTGCCCGCGTTGACCGTGCTGCCAACCTGGTTCCAGGCGGTTGGCCTGAATGGCGGCTCGACCCTCGCGTTCGGCTTCCACCATCCGATCGTGTTCGTGAACTGAGGCCGCCCCAGCAGCCGGCTGTGGGTCATGACTTCGTGATCCACAGCCTGCGGAACCGGATCGGCTTCTTGGAGGGGCTGTTGGCCGTCACGAACAGGCCGATCGCACCCGCCACTTCGGCCTTTGCCGTGGCTTGCACGGACTTGAGCTCGGTCCCGTCCGTGCGGAGCAGCCGCGCACTCAGCTGCAAACCGCGGATCTCGACCTCCAGGCGCAGCGGGTTCGCGACCGCGTCGTGGCGGGTGTCCATCCAGTCGGCCTTCAGGCGGTGGACTGCGTTGCCATCCCAGTGGATCAACTGGACTGCCCAGGTCTCGTTGGCCTTGTTCAGGTAGGTCTCCGCGAGGTAGTAGGCGTTCTCCCCGTTCCTGCTGCCGAAGAGCAGGGCCGCGCAGCCGACCGCTTCAGTCGGTTGGATCTCGATCGAGATCCTGACATCGCCGCGGAGCTCCTGGCGCGACTTCAGGATGGCGGCGGCCTCGACCAGCGTCGGGCTGGTGACCAGCACCGGGGTCGTGCTCCAGGTCCCAGCCTCCTGGGCCGCGGCATCGCCGTGGAAGAACTCGGCCAGACGGTCCTTGGGTTCACCCGGCGCACCTGCCGCGGGCTTCGACTCGGCGCCACCGCGGGACGGGTCCGCAGGGACGAGCTTCACCAGCGCATCGATCACGCGCCGGGCAGCTTCGGGGTCCAAGGTCTCGGCCCGACGCGCGTGCTCGAGCGCGGTCCGGTACCAACCCTTCTTCCGATAGACCTCGGCAAGAGCAAGCAGCGGCCTGGCAGCCTCGCGCTCCAACCGCTGCCGCTCGGCGAACCCCGGTTCCGCGGTGCCCAGGAGCGTCCGGATCCGGTTGCCGAGGTCCCGCCGCGAAGCCTCGCTCGGAACCTTCTGCAGGTCGGCCAGGGCCTGCCAGAGGACGGACGCGGCCGCTTCCTTGCCACCAGCAGCCAGCAGGCGCTCAGCTGCCTCGATCCGTTCGGCGATCGCCGGCTCCTGCGCTGCGAGCGCAGCGGCGGATCCAAGCAGAGCGCCGGCGGCCGCGAGCGGGAGGATCGGTCGGCGTGACCTCGTCACGGGGATCGGCGGCTCAGAGCCGCTTCAGCGCTTCCTGCACGTCCTTGCCCTCGGCCAGCGCCTTGTGCCTGGACATCCACTCCTTCATGAAGCGCCCGGTGTCCTTGGGACCCTGGTAGCCGATCTCCTGCGCGAGCTCCCTGACCTTGGCCAGCAGGACGTCGCCGGTCACCGCGACCGGCAGGTAGGCCTCGATGATCGCGACCTCGGCGCTCTCGGCGGCAGCGATGTCCTGGCGCCCGAACTTCTGCGCCTGATCGATCGAATCCCGCCGGGTCTTGACGGCCTTGCGCAGGATCGCGACCTCGGCGTCGGCGCCGAGGTCGTCCTTCTGCGCGTCGATCATCTGCTTCTTGATGCCGTCGATCAGCATGCGCGTGACGCGCAGGCGGACTTCGTCCCTGGCCTTCATCGCCGACTTCATGTCTGCCTGGATCTTCGCGAGATGTTCAGCCATTGGCGGGCTCCGGAGAAACGCTGGCGTCCTCGCTCGCGATCTTGGCGCAGGAGACGAGCACGTCGCCGTTGTTCAACGAGATGCAGCGCACGCCCTGCGTCGCGCGCCCGATCAGCGAGATCCCCTTGGCCTGGGTGCGGACGATCTGGCCCTCGCGGGTGATCAGCATGATCTCGTCCTCGTCGGAGACCGCGAGCAGGTTCACGACCCTGCCGTTGCGTTCGGTGGTGCGGATGTCGATCAGCCCCTGCCCGCCACGGCCCTGCAACCGGTACTCGCTGACCGGCGTGCGCTTGCCGTAGCCGTTCTCGCAGACTGTCAGCAGCGTCTGGCCTTCGCTGGCGATCACCATCGACACGACGACGTCGCCTTCCTTGGGCCGGATGCCCCAGACACCGAAGGCCTGGCGCCCCATCGGCCGCGCGTCGGCCTCGTCGAAGCGGATCGCCATGCCCTGGGCCGTGCCGAGCACGATCGACTCGCCCGGCTTGCAGAGACCGACGCCGATCAGCCGGTCGTCGCCTTCGAGCCCGACCGCGATGATGCCGCCGCGCTTGGGGCGGGAGTAGGCCTCGAGCGGGGTCTTCTTGATCAGGCCGTTCCGCGTCGCGGTCACGACGTAGCGCTCGTCGAATTCCTGCACGCGCAGCAGCGCCGTGAAGCGCTCGCCCTCTTGCATCTCGAGCACGTTTGCGAGCGCGCGGCCCTTCGTCGCCCGGCCCATCTCCGGGAGTTCGTAGACCTTCTTCCAGTAGACGCGGCCCCGATCGGTGAAGAACAGGAAGTAGTCGTGCGTGCTCGCGACGAAGAGGTGCTCGACGAAGTCGCCTTCCTTGGTCTCGGCGGCGGTGATGCCCTTGCCGCCACGGCCCTGGCGGCGGTACTGGTCGAGCGCCGTGCGCTTGATGTACCCCTCGTGGCTGACGGTCACGACCATCATCTCCTCGGTGATCAGGTCTTCGTCGATGAAGTCACCGACCTCCTCGTCCGAGATCACGGTGCGACGGTCGTCGCCGTAGGCGTCGACCATCTCCTTCAGGTCCTGCTTGATGAGTCCGATCAGCACCTTCCGATCGGCGAGGATCGAGTCGTAGTA
>CAZSKV010000443.1:0-2727 GCA_964607495.1 uncultured candidatus Brocadiaceae bacterium | reverse complement strand
GCAGCAGGCGGCGCAGGTCGCCATCGGTGAAGAACCCCACGAGCCTGTGCTCGGCGTCGACGATGCTGGTCGCGCCCGGACGTCCCGGGGTGCGCGTCATGGTCTCGATCGCCTGCAGCACGGTCGAACCCGTGCTGACCTGCGGGTTGCGCTCCCCGGTGCGCATGAGCTCCTCGACCCGCATGAGCCGCCGGCCGAGGTCGCCGGCCGGGTGGTAGCGCGCGAAGTCCTCGGGGCCGAAGTTGCGGCCGCCTTGGATGACGAGCGCGAGCGCGTCGCCGAGGGCGAGCATCGCGGTCGTCGAGGCCGAGGGCGCGAGTTGCCAGGGCCCCACCTCCTCGATCGGACCCAGCTCCAGCACATGGTCGCTGTGCTGGCCCAGGGTCGAGGTGCGCGACTGCGTGATCGACACGACCGGAACCCCCTGCGCGCGGACCGGAGCGAGCAGGCGCAGCACTTCCTCGGTTTCGCCGGACTTCGACAGCGCGAGCAGCAGGTCACCGCGGATCACACGGCCCAGGTCGCCGTGCACCGCGTCCGCGGGATGCAGGTAGAGCGACGGGGTCCCGGTCGAGGCCAGGGTTTGCGAGATCTTCTGCGCGACGAGCCCGGCTTTGCCCATCCCCGACGTCACCACGCGGCCCGGCAGCGCGAGCACGCGGTCGACGACGCGACCGAACTCGCCATCGAGGCGTTGGGCGACCAGGCGCATGGCATCCGCCTCGCGTTCGATGATCGTGCGCGCCCGGTCGGTTCTCGGGTCCATCGGGGGAAAGAGTCTAGCAGTTGGGTACTATCCGCAGCGCATGTCGTACCGCGTCGAGCTGCCGGTGTTCTCCGGCCCGATGGATCTCCTGCTCCACCTCGTGCGCCAGGAGGAAGTGGACATCCACGAAGTCTCGATCAGCCGCATCCTCGCCAACTACCTCGCACACCTGCAGGTGTTGCAGGTGCTCGACCTCGCCGACATCGGGGAGTTCGTCGTGATGGCGAGCACGCTGATGGAGATCAAGTCGCGCGAGCTGCTGCCCAAGGAGGCCGTCTCGCTCGAGCAGGAGCTCGATCCTCGCGACGACCTGATCCGCAAGCTGCTCGAGTACAAGCGCTACCGTGACCTCGCGCGCAAGCTCGACCGCTATGCCCAGCGGCGCGCGAAGATGCTCGAGGCCTCGCTGCCGTTGCCGAAGGAGCTGCACGACGCCGAGGACGAGCAGGACACGCTCGACCTGGCCGACGTGAGCCTGTGGACGCTCACGCAGGCCTTCGCCAAGCTGCTCGAGGAGACCGGCCAGAGCAAGACGCTGACCTTCGGCGTCGAGAAGCGCACGGTCCGTTACTACACCGAGCAGATCCTGGCCAAGGTCAGGGGCCGCAGCGACGTGCGCTTCGAAGAGCTCTTCGACACGAGTGAGGGCCGCTATGGCCTGATCGGCATCTTCTGCGCGATGCTCGAGTTGATGAAGCAGGGGTTCCTGCGCGCGTTCCAGGAGGAGTGCTTCGCGCCGATCGTGGTTGCGTTCACGGGTCCCGAAGACCTGACGGCCGATCAGGTTCTGGCGCAGAGCGAACGCGAGGCCCCGGAGACACTGGACACGGAGCCGAGCCAGGCGGGCTGATCGCGCCCTGGGGGGATTGCGGCCGGCCCGGACCTGATCCAGATTGCGTGGTCCGTGATCCTGCCCCTCCTGCCGCCGCGCCCTGCCGCCACGCTCGCGCTGCTCTGCACCGCCGCGGCGGCGCAGGATCTCGTCTACTGCAAGTTCGACGAGGCCGGCGGTCTGCGGACCGTGAACCACGCCACCTTGCAGCTGGCGCCGCGCGAGGCCGCGATCGTCAGCACGGACCTTGCCCAGTTCGCTCCCGGCCGCTTCGGCGCCGGATCCCTGCGTGGCGGCAACGCCGCGAAGTGGACCTTTGGCGAGCTCGACTGGCGGCCGCAGCTCTTCGGTTCGTTCACCGTGGCGTTCGCCTGGCGGCAGCGCACGGCGCCCGGCGCCAACCCCTCGTACTTCTTCAGCACCGGCAACGGCGGGCAGCTGTTCCGGATGTTCACCGGCGGCGTCGCCGGGACCGGCGTGCTCTGCCGCGCGTGGGGCACGAGTGCCTCGACGCATCCCGACCTCGCGCTCGGTGCGAACCTGCAGGCGGTCGCGGCCGGCAGCTGGGTGCACCTCGCGCTCGTCGTCGACGACCCGAACAAGCGCGCGAGCTGGTACGTGAACGGCGTGCTGGTCGCGTCGACGCTGCTCGCGTCCGGGGCCAGCATCGTCCCGGCCGCCGAGAAGTTCCGCATCGGCGCCGGCGCCGCGCCCCCAGGCACGCCGGCGTTCTACGACCTCGACGAGTTCCGCTTCGCGAACCGCGCCGCCCCGGTCGCCGAGATCGCCGCCTGGGCGGTCCAGACCGCCGCGGCGGCCGCGCGCTTCGGCACCGGCTGTGGCGCCACGCTCGATGCCGCTGGCCTGCCACAGCTCGGCAACCCCACGCACGCGCTCGTATTGACCGGCACGGCCGGCGGGAGCTACCTGCTCGGCGTCGGCAGCAACCGCCTCGCGCTCGGCTCCATCCTGCTGCCGCTCGACCTCGGCCTGCTCTTCGCGAACCTCGTCGGATGCGAATGGGAATGCAGCGGCGAGGTGCTGGTCAGCGGCTCGCTCGGCGCGGCCGGAGTCGCGAACCTGCCGCTCGCGATCCCGAACGATCCGGCGCTCGAGGGCGCGGCGGTCT
>CAZSKV010000442.1:0-2030 GCA_964607495.1 uncultured candidatus Brocadiaceae bacterium | reverse complement strand
CATCCTTCCGGAGCCTCGCGACTCCGAGTTGGGTGTCCACTTTTTCGGGGCAACATCAGTCCCTTGCGCTGGCGACCAAAGTGCCGTCAGTACTCCACCTGCACCCCCAACTCCACCACCCGGTTGGCCGGCAACCCGAAGAACGCCGTCGCCGGCTGCGCATTCCGGTGCAGGAACGCGAAGAGCGAGGCGCGCCAGCGGGGCATCCGGTTGCGTTTGGACGGGACGATCGTCTCGCGGCTCAGGAAGAACGTCGTCTCGCTGATCTTGAGGTCGAGGGTGTCGACGGTCAGCTGCTTGAGCAGCTCGAGCACGCGCGGGCGTTCCATGAAGCCGTAGCGGGCGACCACGCGGTGGAAGCCGAGGGGCAGGCGTTCGTGCGTGCTGCGTGCGGCGGCCGGGACGGTGGGCTCCTCGACGCCACTGACGGTCAGCAGGATCACCTGCTCGTGCAGCACGCGGTTGTGGTGCAGGTTGTGCAGCAGCGCGAGCGGCGTGCCGGTCGCGCTGGCGGCCATGTAGACCGCCGTGCCGGGGACGCGCGTGGGCACGTTGCGCTGCAGGCTGACCAGGAACTCGTCGAGTGCGAGGCGGTGGGTCGCGTGACCTTCGTAGAGCAGGCGGCGACCCTGCCGCCAGGTGAACATCACCGTGCAGATCGCGGCGCCGACCAGCAGCGGGAACCAGCCGCCGTGCAGGATCTTGGCGGCGTTGCCGCCGAAGAACACGAGTTCGAGCAGGCCGAGCGCGGTGCACATCAGTCCGGCGCGCCAGGCGGACCAGCGCCAGAGGCGCTGCGCCGCGAAGAAGAGCAGCACGGTGGTGGTCAGCATCGTGAGCGTGACCGCGATGCCGTAGGCCGACGCGAGGCGGCCCGAGGAACCGAAACCGAGGCAGAGGCCGATGCAGCCGAGCAGCAGCATCCAGTTCACGTACGGCAGGTAGATCTGGCCGCGCTCGTCGGGCGAGGTGTGGCGGATCTCGAGGCGCGGCAGGAAGCCGAGCTGGATCGCCTGCATCGTGATCGAGTAGGTGCCGGTGATCAGGGCCTGCGAGGCGATCACCGAGGCTGCGACCGAACAGGCGACCAGCGCGTAGAGGCCCCACGCCGGCGCGAGCAGGAAGAACGGGTTGGCGGCCGCGTCGGGGCTGCGCAGCAGGAGCCCGCCCTGGCCGAGGTAGTTCAAGAGCAGCGCCGGGAACGCGATCAGGAACCAGGCACGCTGGATCGGCACGCGGCCGAAGTGGCCGAGGTCGGCGTAGAGCGCCTCGGCCCCGGTCACGACCAGGAACACGGTGCCGAGCACGATCAGCGCGCTGAGCCCGTGCGTGGACAGGAACGCGAGCGCGTGCCAGGGGCCGAGCGCGTAGAGGACCTCGGGCGCCATCACGATCCCGCGCACGCCGAGCACCGTGAGCGTGACGAACCAGACCAGCATCACGGGTCCGAGCACCTTGCCGACGCGGCCGCTGCCGGCGCGCTGGAAGGCGAAGAGACCGATCAGGATCGCGATGCTCAGCGGCAGGATGTACGGCGAGAACATCGGCGTCGCGATCTCCAGGCCTTCGATCGCGCCCATGACCGTGATGCAGGGCGTGATCATGCCGTCCCCGTAGAGCAGGGCGGCGCCGAACACGCCGATCGCGACCAGCACGTCACGGCGCCGCTTCGAATCGCTGCGTTCGTCGAACGCGAGCGTCATCAGCGCCAGGATGCCGCCTTCGCCGCGATGGTCTGCGCGCAGCACGCACATCACGTACTTGCAGCAGACGATCGCGATCAGCGTCCAGACCACCAGCGAGAGCACGCCGAGCACGTTGTCCGGCGTCGCCGGCACGCCATGCGCCGGCGCAAAACACTCCCGCAGCGCATAGAGCGGGCTCGTCCCGATGTCCCCGTAGACGACCCCGAGTGCCGCAAGCATCAAGCCCGCCATCGGGCGCGACCCGCCCCGGTCCGTTCCATGCATGCCCGCCGATACTAGGCCGTTGCGTTGCAGGCTCCATCATCCTGCCACTACCCCGTGCAG
>CAZSKV010000441.1:0-5951 GCA_964607495.1 uncultured candidatus Brocadiaceae bacterium | reverse complement strand
CAGGCGCCAGCGCGCCGACGAACCCATGCGCACACCCACCGGAGTCTTCCTCTTCGCCTTCGTGCTCGCTCCCGGCATGGCCACGGCCCAGCTCTACAAGGGCGGCGATCTCGTCGCCACGAACTACAGCCCGGCCGGCCTGTTCCGGATCGAGCCCACGGGCGCGATCACGCAGCTGCTCGGCCCGGCGCAACTGGCCGGCCCGGCCGGCGTGATCGTGACGCGCGCGCGCGAGATCGTGCTCGTCGACTTCACGGCCAACTCGTTGCTGAAGCTGGACCGGAACGGCGTGCTCACGCCGATCGCCGGCAGCCTCGGCGGACCGCTGCGCGTGACCGAAGACCTCGACGGCGCATTCCTGGTCGCTTCGAACACGTCACGCACGATCCTGCGGGTCACGCCGCAGGGTGCGGTCACGACCCTGATCCCCACGGCGGGGTTCACGCGGCCGCTCGACGTCGCGATCGATCGCAACGGCGACTACCTGGTCGTCGACGATCTCGGCCGCAGCCTGCAGCGGGTCGATCGCACCACGCTCGCGCGCACGCCGATCGCCGGCGGCGGCGCATTCCAGCTGCCGCAGGGCATCACGCTGTTCCCGAACGGCGACTACTGCGTGTTCGACGGGCTGACCGACTCCGTGTTCCGCGTCGACCGCACCTCCAACCAGGTAACGACCTGGGTCACGAAGACCGCCCTCGGCGCCAACCCCGACGCGCTCTGTGCCGACCACGAGGGCGGCTTCTGGATCGGGACCACGACGCCGAGCTTCAGCCTCGAGCACGTGCTCGCGAACGGCACGCTGCAGCGCCTGGTCTGGGGTCCGCCGATGACCAACTACGAGGGGCTCGCGCTGGTGCCGGCGCTGCGCGCGGACCTGGAGTTCGTGACCGGCCCGAGCACCAGCAACTCGCTCGACATCGACATGCCGGGGCAGGCCATCAAGCTCTACTCGATCGTCGCCTCGAGCTCGCTCTTCCCAGGCATCCAGCTGCCGAACGGCGACGCGCGCAGCCTCGCGATCAACCCGGACGGCCTGTTCTTCGCGACCTTCTACAACGGCTTCGCGCCGGTGTTCGCGAACTGGACCGGGCTGCTCGATCCGGCCGGCAAGGCCAGTGCGACCACGGCGATCCCGTTCGTCGGACCTGGTGCGTTCGCGGGCCTGACGATCTGGGGCCAGGTCGTGACGACCGATTTCAACCAACCGAGCGGCGTCGGCCAGATCTCGAATCCGTTGCGGATCCGGTTCCGGTGACGCTGGCGCCTCACTGCATCCAGACGGTCACCGCCCCGCTCGCGTAGAGCGCATAGGCGGTCGCCGGCGGCGTCGCGCCGAAATTGCTCGAGTAGACGCTCTGCTGCGGCCAGGCCTTGATGCCGCTCACGTACGGGATGCAGTAGTCGAGACCGTTGCTGGTCCGCACGAGGTTGGCGCTGTCGATCGCCGCCCACTGTGTGCGCAGGCGGGCGCCCGCGAGCGCGGCGCTGTTCGTGTAGGGGAGCGCGAGGGTCGCCGAGCCCGTGGCCGAGGTCGTCTGCGTCATGCCGAGCATGGCGTTGATGTGCAGGAAACAGCCCGCCGAACCGATCGACGCAAGGCTGATCGGGAGCGGGATCGAGCCTCCGAGCTTGTCCGCTTCGTCACCGAGCAGCAGCACCGCGGGCGAGCCCGGCGGCCCGAAGCTCAGGCTGTCGGTCATGGTCGTCGCCGTGATCGTCCCGGCCGAGCCCATCGCCGTCCCGCCGCCGCTGATCGTGCAGCCGAGACCGAGCATGCCCGGGATGTAGGTCGCGGCCGTGGAGACGTAGCCGCGCTCGTGGAACTGCTTCCCGGCCGCCGGGGTCGTGCTCGTGATGTAGGCCTCCCAGAGCAGCGGGTCGGTACCGAGGTAGACGTGGGGCACCGTGAACGGCAGCGGGGCGTCCGGGGGCGCCGGCGGCCGCGCATACGCCGGCACCGGCGGGAACGTGACCGGCCCGCTGAACACCGTGGTCTGCGCGCCGCCGGTCTTCCAGTTGCTGGCGAAGGTCAGGCTGATGTTCGCGGACCTGGTCGCCGCGTCACCGACCTTGACCGTCACGTTGTAGGTCCAGGGCACCGAGATGGTCGCCGTGTAGTAGTGGCGGAACGCGAAGCCCTTGAACACGCGCACGTTCCCGACCATGTCGTCGTGGATCTGCTGGTAGAAGACCTCGCCCTGCGCCGAGGTCGGGGATGGCCAGCCCCAGGGCACCGCGTTGGCGCCGCCCGCGTAGCAGTTGGTCATGCCGGCCGGCGAGACGAAGTTCTGGGCGAGGAGGGCGCTGGTCAGCAGCGCGAACACGGTGCAGGGTCTGGTCAGGTTCATGGGGCACTCCGAGAAGGGTGCGGCATCCTACCCGCAAGTCGTGGAGGCTCGGGAGCAGCAAGCCCCTGGCCCGGCGTGCCGGTTTCACGGATCCTGCAGCGCATGCAGACCGTAGTCGTCCTCAACCAGGACCAGATGGGGCATGGTGATCCCGAGCTCGGCCGGAAGATCCTGACGACCTTCCTGCGCAAGGCCACGGCGATGCGCGAGCTCACGGCGATCGTGTTCTACAACTCGGGCGTCAAGCTCCTGGCCGCCGGCTCGCCGGTCCTGGCCGAGCTGACGGCGCTCGAACATGGTGGCGTGGACCTCGTGCCCTGCGGCACCTGCGTGCAGCACTTCGGGCTCGAGCTCGCGACCGGCAAGGTCTCCGACATGGACACGATCGTGCAGGAGTTGGGGCGCGCGGCGAAGGTGATCACGCTCTGAGGTCGGAGGTTGCCTAGCATCTGCTGCAGCACCCACCCAAGGACCTTCCATGAACCGAGCACTCCACCCAGGTTGGGCCCTCGCGGCCTGGTTCCTGGTCTTGCAGATCCCAGCCCAGTCGTCGGGAAACGTCGGTGGCACGCGGGCGCCTTCGGATCCGGGGTTTCCGCTGCTCGCGCACGAGGCCGTCGAGCACTACATCGTCGTTGACGGCAGCGCCGAGTTGCGGGTCCGCCCCGACTCACTGCGGGTCGTGCTCGCGGTCACGACCGAAGCGGTGGATCCCAAGCTCTGCCACACCGAGAACCAAGCGCGCTGCGCGGCGCTCGAAGCCGCACTCGGCAAGCTCGGCCTCAAGCCCGAGGCGATCACCCGGGACGTGATCGCGATGCTCCCGGTCTACGACTGGACCACGGTCAAGCAGGAAGGGCGCACCGTGGCGACCGAGAAGGTCGTCGGCCACCGGCTGCAGTGCAACGTCCACGTGATGGTCGCCAGCGAAGCGCAGGCGCAGCAGGCGATCGCGGGCGCATTCGAGGCCGGCATCACCGACGTGATCGCCGTCGACCACTGGTGCAAGGATCTCGATCAGCAACGGCGGCGCGCGCAGGAGCTCGCGCTGCAGGAGGCGAAGCGGAAGGCCGAGTTCCTGCTCGCGGTGTTCGCACAGCGCCCGGCGCCGATCAACGTGCAGGAGCAGACCTCCGTCGTCCACCCGCGCGATCTCTACCGTTCGTTCGAGAACGTGAACGCGGCCCAGCAGGCGTTCCCCTGGCGCGAGGAGGTCGCGCGCGTCTACGCCTTCAAACCCAAGAACACGTTCTACGAGGGGTTCTTCCGCGACCTCGACGTGACGGACCCGAGGCTGCCGATGCAGCCCGAACTCTCGGTCGTCTCCAAGGTCCGGCTCTACTACGCGTCGCCGGCGCGCAAGGACCGCAAGAGCCCGGGGGCCGCGGCTACGGACCCACAGAAGAAGTGAGAGCCGCCGCCGGCTGCCTCACCCCGCCGGCCCGGCGAGCGCGATCGGGCGATAGCCGCCGCGCACCTTGAACCAGAGGATCAGCAGCAGGTAGACCGCGAGCATCGACACCGGGAAGAGCGCGACGGTCTTCAGCGCGGTCTTCTTGGCCGCGGACTTCACCTCGGTGACCTGCTTCTGCTCCGCCGCCGGGAGCTGTACCACCTTGGCGTCGACGATCGCGCGGTAGGCGCCGAACACGCTGCGCTTCTCGTCGCCCCTGACCTGCGCATGGATCGCCGGGGCCTGGGCCTGCAGCAGACGGTCGATCTCCTTGTCCTGGATGTTGCCGAGCAGCGGGTTGCCGATCACGCCGGCGGCGAGCATGCCGATGCCGCTGATCATGTTCAGGGTCAGCGCACCGCCCTTGGGGCACTGCTCGGAGACCACGCCGAGCATCGTCGGCCAGAAGAAGGTCTTGCCGATCCCGTAGACCGTGGCCGCGACCAGGATCATCAGTCCGGCGCTGCCCGAGAGCAGCCACAGACCGAGGATCGCGAGCAGTGACGAAACCGCGAGCAGGCCGAGCGGCTGCAGGCGCTCGACGATCGGCCCCGCGAGGAAGCGCAGGATCATCATGATCAGGGCCGTGTAGATCAGCACCCAGAGCGCGTCGAGACCGAGCGCGGTCATCTCCGGCTCCATCAGCGGCGTGATCCAGGAGTCGGTGCCGAGCTCGGTGATCGCGAGCGGCATCATCGTCAGGATCAGGATCGCGAAGAGCAGGTGCCCGATCGCGCGCGTGTAGATGCCGAAGCCGATCACGGCGGCGGCGATCGCGCCGATCGTCACCTCCTGCGGCGCGTCGAACACGCGGCCGATCTCGAGGAACATCACGGTCGCGGCCACGAGCACGCCGAACATCCCGGCCTCGCGCAGCATGTCGCGATGCGACACGCCCGCGGCGACGCGCTCGCTGACCGGGAAGCGGCAGGTCAGCATCAGCAGGCCGTAGGCCAGCACCGGCAGGCAGATCACGCCGACCTTCCACTTCCAGGGCGTGTCGGCGCCGAGGAAGAGCAGCAGCAAGCCGGCGCAGACCATCCCACCCGGCCAGGCGGCGTGCAGGATGTTCAGCCACTTGGTCTTCTCCTTGTGGTACATCGTCGCCACGACCGGATTGATCGCCGCCTCGATCGCGCCCGCCGCGAGGCCGCCGCAGAGGCTGCCGACGTAGAGCGAGCCGTAGCCGGTCGCGAAGATCGTCAGCACGGCGAACGCCGCGTGGGCCAGGAACGCGAACAGGATCGCGAAGCCGTAGCCGATCCGGTCGATCACGAGACTGAAGAGGATGATCGAGACCGAGAACGGCCAGAAGCCGACGCCGAGGATCTCGCCGCGCTGGGTCTCGCTGAGCGCGAACTCCAGCGCCAGCGAGTCCATGATCTTGATGCGGATGATGAAGGCGAACGACGTCGCCATCAGGGAGATGAAGCAGGCCCAGAACAGCCGCTTCTTGGCGGCCTCGGAGAGGGATTCGAGCATGGGATTCGGGGGACGAGTCAGCGAAGCGTCGTGAGTTCCGGTTTCGGGTCGAGTTCGAGGCGGAAGCCGCGGAAGCGGACCTCGGTCGGGCCGCCGGAGTGCACCTGCGGCGCGATCACGCCCTTCTTCGCGCCCTTAGGGTCGGTCAGGTCGACCGTGCGCACGCCGTTGATCGCGAGCTGCACGCGGTCGCCGACCGCGACGATCTCGTAGCGGTTCCACTCGCCGGGGCGCGCCGGCTCGGCCGCCGCCTTCGCGAGGATCGCGCGGCCGTTCTCCTCGTAGAGCAGGCCCCACCAACCCTTGCCGATGTCGGCCTGGTAGCCGCGCATCTCGCCGTCGGCGAGCGACTCGCTGCGGAACTGCACGCCCGAGTTCGCGGCGTCGGGCGTCAGCTTGACCTCGAACACGAGCCGGAAGTCGCCGAGCTGCAGCTCGCTGCGCGCGAAATCGTTGTGCTTCAGCCCGGTCGCGGTGCGGCCGACGAGCTCGCCGTTCTCGACGCTCCAGACCGCGGGGTCGGCGTCCCAGCCGCTGAGGTCCCGGCCGTTGAAGAACGAGCCGATGTTCTCCGGCGACGCGGCGATCGGCGCCTGGCGCGTGCCCATCAGGTAACCGATCAGGTCGCGCACCTCGGCCTCGGTCAGTGCCTGCAGCTGGCCCGG
>CAZSKV010000440.1:0-5029 GCA_964607495.1 uncultured candidatus Brocadiaceae bacterium | reverse complement strand
GGATCGCCGCGCTCCTCGAGAAGGACAAGGTCACGCGCGCCGACCTCGAGCGCGAGCAGGCGATGGAGACCGCGGAGGCCGGGACGGCCGAAGGCGGCTAGGAGACTGCGTCACGGGACTCGTTCGCGCGGAACGCGCGTCTCTTCGCCCATCTTCGCGCGACCTAACCTATGCAACTCATCCAGAGTTGCCGCCGATTCGGCCGCTCGAACCTGGACGAACATCCGCGCATTGCGCGCGGCGCATCCCGTGACGCAGACTCCCAGGAGTCCCGGTTCGCATCGACCCGGCCTGGCAGCTACCGTCTCGGCTTTTCCAGCGTCCCCCAGACGATCCCGCATGGCTCTGCTCGTTGTTGGCTCCACCGCGTTCGACTCCATCGAAACCCCGTTCGGCAAGGCGGCCGACTGCCTCGGAGGGTCGGCGGTCTACTGCTCGATGGCCGCCGCGCTCTTCACCGAGGCGCGGCTGGTCAGCGTGGTCGGCAAGGACTTCCCCGCAGCGAGCCGCGAACTCCTGCGCCAGAAGAACGTCCGCCTCGACGGCCTGCAGGAGATGCCGGGCAAGACCTTCCGCTGGAGCGGCCGCTACTCGGCCGACATGAACAGCCGCGAGACCTTGCACCTGGAGCTGAACACCTTCGCCGACTTCCGGCCGCAGGTCCCGGCGACGTTCCGGGACTCCTCGTTCGTGTTCCTGGCCAATGGCGCGCCCGAGACCCAGATGGCGGTGCTCGCGCAGATGAGCAATTCGACGTTCGCAGTGGCCGACACGATGGACTTCTGGATCGAGACCAAGCGCGAAGCGCTGCTCGAGCTGTTGCGCAAGGTCGATGGCGTGATCCTGAACGACCAGGAGATCAAGTTGCTGACCGGAGAGAGCAACCTGATCCGCGCCGGCCGCAAGGCCCTGGTGCTCGGGCCCAAGCTCGTGATCCTGAAGAAGGGCGAACATGGTTGTTTCCTGTTCAGCAACTTCTTCCACCACGCGCTGCCGGCATATCCGACCGACCGCGTCGTCGACCCGACCGGGGCCGGAGACAGCTTTGCCGGCGGCTTCATGGGGTTCCTGGCCGAGTGCGACAGCCTGTCGCTCTGGAACATGAAGCGCGCGATCGCCTACGGCACGGTCACCGCGAGCCTGACGGTCGAAGGCTTCGGCGTGCATGCCCTCGCCGGGGCGACCCGCGAGCAGGTCGAGCGCCGCTACCAGGAGCTGATCCAGTTCATCTCGATGTGATCGTTCGTCTGCCCCGGGCTCAGGAGGTTGTGGGCCCGGCAGAAGATGTTTGGGTTTTGTAAGGTGTCCCGCTAGTCTGACGCGCATTCCAAGACCAACTCTCCGCGGTTCTCCAGGGAGGTAGTTCCGATGAGCGATCCGAAGTCCGAAGTCGACAACCAGAAGAAAGGCACGAAGGCAGGGGAAGCGAAGGTCCCCGAGGCATTGACCGACGCACTGGCCGCAATCGAGAAGTCCTATGGCAAGGGCGCGATCATGCGGATGGGAGATCGCCCGGTGGTCCCGATCGAGGGGATCTCGACGGGCTCGATCGGGCTCGACATCGCGACCGGTGGCCGGGGCCTGCCACGCGGGCGCGTGATCGAAGTGTTCGGACCCGAGTCCTCGGGCAAGACGACGCTGACGCTGCACGTCGTCGCCAACGCGCAGAAGGCCGGCGGCGTCGCCGCGTTCATCGACGCCGAGCACGCGCTCGACCCGCAGTACGCGAGGAAGCTCGGGGTCGACCTGGATGCGCTGCTGATCTCGCAGCCCGACCACGGCGAGCAGGCGCTGGACATCTGCGAAACGCTGGTCCGCTCGGGCGCGATCGACGTGATCGTGATCGATTCGGTGGCCGCGCTGGTCCCGAAGGCCGAGATCGAAGGTGAGATGGGGGACTCGTTCATGGGGGTGCAGGCGCGGCTGATGAGCCAGGCGCTGCGCAAGCTCACGGCGCTGGTCGCCAAGACCAACACCTGCCTGATCTTCATCAACCAGATCCGCGAGAAGATCGGCGTGATGTTCGGCAGCCCCGAGACGACGACCGGAGGCCGGGCGCTGAAGTTCTATTCCTCGGTCCGGGTCGACATCCGCCGGATCGGTCAGGTCAAGGAAGGCGAAGAGACCATCGGCGCGCGCACCAAGGCGACCGTGGTCAAGAACAAGATCGCGCCGCCGTTCCGCAAGGCCGAGTTCGACATCCTGTTCAACCGTGGCATCAACCAGTCCGGCGAGATCGTGGATCTCGGGATCGAGCAGGGCACTCTCAAGCGCAGTGGCACCTGGGTCAGCTATGGCGAGACCAGGCTCGGCCAGGGGCGCGAGAAGGCCATCGAGTTCCTGGAGGAGAACCCGAAGCTGCGGGACGATCTGCGCCAACTCGTGATCCGCCACGCGCTCTCGCAGGACAAGGCCCTGCAGGCCGGCAATCCGGCGCCGGCGGCGGCGATCCCGCCGCTGACTCCCGCAGCAGGTACGAGCCCGGCGACGGCTGTTGCGACGGTTGGCTCCGGCGGCGCGTTGGTGCCAGGACGGGATTCCAACCCGGCCAAGGACCTGGCGCGTGCCCCGCAGCGCGAGCCGCTGAAGGAACTCGCGGCCGGCGCCAACCACGCGCAGGCGCGGACCCAGCCGCCCCGGCGCTGACTCTTGCAGTCGCTTCCCGGGAGCCGTTAGCTGCACCGGATGCGACCGCTCACGGCAGCCGAGATCCGCGAACGCTACCTGCGCTTCTTCGAGGAGCGCGGGCACGCCCGCATGGCCTCCGACTCGCTCGTGCCTGCGAACGACCCGACCCTGTTGTTCACGGGTGCAGGCATGAACCAGTTCAAGGACATGTTCCTGGGCAAGGGCAGCTTGCCGCACAAGCGGGTGACGACCGCGCAGAAGTGCTTGCGCGTACCCGACCTCGAGCGGGTAGGCGCCACGCCGCGGCATCACACGTTCTTCGAGATGCTCGGCAACTTCTCGTTCGGCGACTACTTCAAGAAGGAGTGCATCGCCTGGGAGTGGGAGTTCTTCAGCAAGGAGCTCGGCATCCCCGAAGCCCAGATGGTCGTCACGATCTACACCGACGACGACGAGGCCTACCAGATCTGGCGGTCGCAGATCGGCCTCCCGGCCGAACGGATCTACCGCTTCGGCGAGAAGGAGAACTTCTGGCCGAGTGAGGCCCCGAGCAAGGGACCGAACGGACCCTGTGGCCCCTGCTCGGAGATCTACTTCGACTCGAGGCCGCACGAGGCCTACCCCCGCCACGAGGGTCTACACGAGCTGCCGGACGATCGTTTCACCGAGATCGGCAACTGCGTGTTCACGCAGTTCGACCGGCAGGCGGATGGTTCGCTGCCGCAGCTGCCGCAGAAGAACATCGACGTGGGTCTGGGTCTCGAGCGCATCGCCGCGGTCCTGGCCGGTGTGCGCAACAACTTCGAGACCGACCTGTTCCAGCCCTACATCCAGGACCTCTGCCGGCGGACTGGCAAGCGCTACGGCAAGGACGCCCATGACGATGTGCGCATGCGGCGCATCGCCGACCATCTGCGTGCCGTCACGTTCTGCATCGCCGACGGTGCGGTTCCGAGCAACGAGGGTCGCGGCTACGTCGTGCGCAAGATCCTGCGGCGGGCCGTGCGCGATGGCTACGATCTCGGCCTCGAGCGGCCGTTCCTGCACGAGATGGTCGACCTGGTCGGCCAGGTCATGGGGGACGCCTATCCCGAGGTGCGGGAGCACCGCGGCCAGTGCCGCGCGATCCTCAGGACCGAGGAGGAGGGCTTCGCCACGGTCTATGCGCAGGGCATGAAGCGGCTGCTCGACTTCCTCGAGAAGACGCCGCCCACGAGCCGCGGCGGCCAGCGGCTGTTGCCGCGCTCCGGCGAGTTCGCATTCGAGCTGCACGACACCTACGGCTTCCCGGTCGACATTACCCGCGCGGTGCTGCAGGACCGTGGCCTCGTGTTCGACGAGCAGGGCTTCGAGACCGCGATGGAGCAGCAGCGCACGCGGGCGCGGGCGGCGATGGCGACCGCTGACGCCGTGTTCGTCGCCAATGCCGCGACCCGGCTGCGCGAAGCGAAGGTGCCGACGACGCGATTCGTCGGGTACGAGCGCCTGAGCGCGACCGGCAAGGTGCTCGCGCTGCTCGGAGAAGGCGAGCGGCTGGTCGCCGAGATCGGGCCCGGCCAGGAAGCGCTGCTGGTCGTCGCCGAGACCCCGTTCTACGCGCAGGGCGGCGGCCAGGTCGGCGATCACGGCGTCGCGACTTCGCCGCAGGGCAAGGCGCGGATCCGCAACACGACGGCGATCGAGGGTTACACGCTGCACAAGGTCCAGGTCGAGCATGGCACCGTCGCGGTCGGACAGAGTCTCACCCTCCAGGTCGACGAAGCGGCGCGGCGCGCGACCGAGCGCAACCACACGGCGACGCACCTGCTGCACGCGGCCCTGAAGAAGCACATTGGTCCGCACGTGAACCAGGCCGGCTCGGAAGTCGCACCCGATCGGCTCCGCTTCGACTACACCCACGGGGAGAAGCTCAGCGAGGAGCAGATCCAGCTGCTCGAGGACGAAGTCAACCGTGAGGTCATGGCGGCGACATCCGTGCAGGCCCGGACCTGCCGTCTCGATGAGGCCCGGCAGTCCGGGTTCCTGATGCTCTTCGGCGAGAAGTACGGCGAGCAGGTGCGGACGCTCGCGGTCGGAGACTTCTCCAAGGAGCTGTGCGGCGGCACCCACGTGACCAACTCCGGCAACATCGGTGCGTTCCGGATCACGGTCGACACGGCGGTCTCGGCCGGCACGCGGCGGATCGAGGCCGTGACCGGCATCGCCGCGCTCGAACTGGCGCGCAAGGAGCGTCGCCTGGTCGCCGAACTGGGCCGGATGCTCAAGGTGCAGGCAGGCGATGTGCAGTCCCGCGTCGAGGCGGTCCTCGACGAGCAGAAGCGGCTGCGCAAGGACCTGGAGAAGGCCACGGCGGCCGATCTCGGCCTCGAACTGAGCAACCTCGAGCGCGGGTTGCGGCAGG
>CAZSKV010000439.1:0-9491 GCA_964607495.1 uncultured candidatus Brocadiaceae bacterium | reverse complement strand
CATTGAGTCCGAGTGCGGTCAGCAGGCCGGCGGCACCGGGGCCGTCGTCGAACTTCAGGCTCGCGTCGTCTCCGAGGCGCACGGTCGAGTAGTTGATCGAGCCGGCGGTCGTGCCGGCCGCCACCGAGAATCCGGCGATGTTGGCGGCGGTGAAGCGGGCCATGACTTCGGCAGCCGTGGCGGCCGCAGGGTTGGCGAACGCCGAGGCCGGGAACGTGACCGTGTGCGGCGAGCTACCGTTGACCGAGACCTTCACCTCCTTGCCGACGTAGGCGGAGAGGTTGTAGGTCGTGCCGGCGTTCGGGACGCCGGTCTTTGCCGCGGCCGTGCCCTCGAGGAACGGCGACGTCGACGCGACGATCTCCGCCAGGGGCCCGGTGACCGTCGCCGGCAGATTGCCCTGGAACTTGATCTCGCCGGTGGCCTGCGGCGGCTGCGTGTCCGTCACCGGCAGATCGATCGTGCTGCCGCTCGAGGAGAGCACGCGGAAGCCCGTGCGCATGTCGACGAGCTTGCGGTCCTTGTCGACCCCGAACGTGCCGACCCGCGTGTAGAACGTCTGGTTGCCGTTGGAGAGCGTGAAGAAGCCGCGGCCCTGCATCGCGACGTCGAGCGCGCGGCCGGTGTCCTGGAACGTGCCCTGGCTCATGTCCATGTCGATCGACGACACGGTCGTGCCGAGACCGATCTGCTGCGGGTTCATGCCGCCGAAGTTGCCGTTCGGGCCGGCGCCGCCGCGCAGCGTGAACGACAGGATGTCCGAGAACGTCGTCCGCGAACTCCAGAAGCCGGAGGTCGAGACGTTGGCCAGGTTGTTGCCGATGACGTCGATGTAGCGCTGGTGGCTGCGGAGCCCCGACAGGCCCGTGTAGAGCGAGGTGTTGACCATGGATCAGCTCTTCTTCTGCCCCGCTTCCTTGATGCCCGTGATCTGGTTCAACCCGATCTCCTCTTCGCCGATCTTCACCTTCACCGCGCCGTGGTCGTCGACGTAGACCGAGTCCACGATGCCGGACTTGGTCTCCTTGCCGTCGTCGCCGGTCACGTAGGTGACCTCCTTGCCGAGCAGCGCGCTGCTCTGCGACAGGCCTTGCAGCCGCGCGAGCGCGCCCTGGAAATCGAGCAGGCGCAGCAGGTTGTCGTTCAGCTGCTTCTGCTCGGTCATCGACGAGTAGCTCGCCATCTGGGTCATGAAGCTGTCGTTGTCGACCGGCTCCAGCGGCGTCTGCGAACGCATCTCCGCGACCAGGAGCGAGAGGAACGGGTTGTCGCCGAACTTGGCTCCCGCGCTCGAGAAGATGCTCGCGCCGCCGCCACCCAGCTGTGAGTTGTTGTTGATCGCTTCCATGTGTGCCTTGCCGTTCAGACCCAGAAATCAAGTCCTTCTGCGCTGGAGAAGCCGCGTCCGCTGAACGCGCCTCCCGTCACGAGTTCCATCTCCGTCTCCGCTCCGGCGGAGACGCCGTCCGCGTCCTCGCGCTGCGGCGCGTGGTGCGGCTGTCGATCCTGCTGCTGCACGTGCGCGTGCGCGACCACGAGTCCCTGGTCCGCCAGCGTCTGCTGCAGCGCGTGCATGTGCTTGTCGAGCGTGGCCGCGACCTCGGGCCTCTCGGCCAGGATCGCGAGCGAGACCGCGCCCTGTTTGTCGACGACGAGCCGCAGATCCAGCTGGCCGAGCTCGGGTGGATCGAGCAGCATCCGCATCTCACCGCGCTCGGGCGTCAGGCGGAACGCGATCTGCTTGAACACCGAGTCGCGCGCCTGCTCCGCGAGAGCCAGGGTCTGCGGACTCATCGTGCGGAACGACGCGGGGCCGGCTTCCTTCGCCTTCGTGCTGCCCGCGACCTCCTGCAGGCCTGCCGCACCGCTGCCTTCGACCTTGGCGTTGGCCGGCGCCGCGACAACGGCGACGGGCAACGCCACGGCGACCGGCCGGCCCGCGTCGGTCTTCGGCAGCAGCTCGGTCCAGCGATCCTCGAGAGCGAACGAAGCGGGGGACCCGGCCGGTTTGCCTGTTTCGATTCGCTCGACCGGTTCCCCCTCTTCTGCCGTGTTCGATGTCTGCGCGGGCGCTGCGGCGACCGGCGCCGCTTGCGGTGCGATCGCCGCCGCCGCCTCGGTGCCGTCCGCGCCGGCTGCGGCGCTCGGCGCTGCCGGCGTTGCGTCGGCGTCCTGCTCGCGCTCCGGCGCGGCGCCAGCCTGCTCCTCGGCAGGTGCCGGCGCGGACGGCGTCGTGGCCGTCTCCTTTCGGGGCTCGGGCTGCTGGGCCCGCGTCGCGTCCTGCAGCACGCGCTCGAAGTGCGGCGCTTCCGCCGTGCGTGCGCCCACGCTGCTGACCGGCACCCGCATGGGGTCCAGCTCGACACGTCCGAAAGGTGTGATGTTCACCGCCTCAGCCCTCTCCCTTGCCGAGGCTCCCCAAAGCACGTGGCGTGCCACCTGCACCGGAGTGGGGGAGAAGCCCTTGCGATCGGGCTTCACTCCGGTTGCCCCAGCCGGCAGACACGGATTCCGGCCGATCGTGCCGGGCCGGTGGCCGGCACAAGCTGCCGACTCGGCAGCTTTTTCCGCTCAGGCCGAGCCGCCGGATCGCCGAAAAGATGCACGCAGGAGCTCAAGCCCCGCGCACCGGATCCGAGGATCAGGAAGCGACGGGCATGGGCTCGTCAGGAGAACCCAATGGACATTCGGCAGATCACAGGTTCAGGCGGCGTCGAGCGCACACCCGAGCGCACGGCCAGGTCCGACCGCCAGAAGGCTGCCGAGGACCTGCGCACCGCCCAGGCCCCCGACGCCGCGACGATCTCTGCCGACGGACGCGAAACCCTCGCCGCCGTCGACGCCCTGACCGAGAAGCTCAAGAACGGCGACCAGGAGCGGAAGCGCGCCGTGGCCGAGGCCAAGGGACGCCTCGAGGCGGGCAAGCTGGACAACCTGGGTGTGTATCGCTCGGTTGCGCAGCGGCTGCTGCAGATCGGGTTCTGAGCAGGAAGCGCTGCTCAGCCGTCCGCGCCTCATTCGAAGCGCGTGACCAGCCCCGTCCCGACGCCCCCTTGCACCTGGAACAACCCGTTCGTCGCGGTGGTCCCGCCGACCGTGTTGTAGATCCTGGTGACCAGTGCGCGTTTCGCCGGATTCGGCACCGGGATCGTGGTCGACAGGCCGCTGCTGTTGCAGACCTTGATCGGGTCGGTGCGTCCACTGTCGAGTGCGTGGGCCTGGGTGTGCAGCACCGCGTTCGCAAAGGTGTTCGGCAGCGCGATCCCGACGCCGGCGTCCGCGAGCAACAGACCCTGGGCGTTCGCCGCCGGCAGCGCGAGCGTCACGAGCAGGTTGGTGCAGACGTTCGAGCAGAGGCCGGCGACCGGCAGGTTCGGGTTCGCCGTCCCCAATGCGAGCACGAGTGGTGCGTTGGCCGGCGCGTTGAACGCGGTGAACCCGAGGAGCAGCTGCCCGGCCACGTCGCTGCACTCGGCGCCGTGCAGCATCGCCGAGCTGCGGCCGGTCGCGATGCAGCCTGGGCCGGTCAGTCCGCCTGTAGCGAGCGTCGTGCTCGACTGTTCGGCGTCGAGGTTGTTGAACACGCCCGAACCGGTGTTCGCGAAGACCACGGCTTCCCACACCAGGGACCTGGTGGCGGTCGGCCGCGCGAAGGGCGCGTCGAGCAGGAGCTGCATGCCGCTGAAGCTCGCGGCACCCGTGGCGACGTTCTGGCCCTGTGGCCCGAAGGTCACGAGCTTGCGGGCGATGACCAGGGTTGGCGCGGTGCTGTGGTTCTGCGCGAAGGTCGTGCTCGGCACGTAGCAGTCGATGTTGCTGTTGGCCATCCAGAGCTCGAGATCGAGCGCACGCGTGCCGGTGAAGTTGACCGTGTTGCCCTCGTTCTGCCGGAACGAGATGCCGGCGATCGTGCGCGGTCCGACGTCGCCGTGCAGCTGCTGGTAACGGCGCGCCGTCCCGGAAGCGAAGGGGATCGAGTTCCCGGTGTTGCCGGGCGTCGTGGCGTCGACCGTGATCGGGGAGATCAGGGGCTGGGCGAGGCAGGGAGCCGCGAACAGGCATGTGAGCGCGAGCGTGCGGAGCATCGCGGGCTTGTATCCGATCCGCCCTGGTCGTGCCCATGCCCGGCCGGGCAGGTTGCGCTCTGGCGCGCGCGCGGGAGAATCCCCGGGCCTCCCCATGCGCCTGCTCGCCTGTCTCGGATTCGCCGTCTCGCTCGCGGCCCAGAGCCTGCCGCCGGTGCGCTTCCTCGAGATCTCGTGCGCTGGATGGACGATCCAGAGCGATCTCGTCTACGGCAGCAACCTGAACCCCTGGACCAACGGCGTCGACACGCTGAAGCTCGACGTCTGGGAGCCGAAGGACGATCCGGCCACGCCCTTGCGTCCGGTGCTGATCTACGTGCACGGCGGGCAGTGGTACTACGGCGACAAGACCGATGGCCCGGTCAAGCTCGTGCTGCAGAACCTCTGCACCTACGGCTGGGTGGGGATCGCGATCAACTACCGGTTGGCGACTTCGGCCAACCACGGCGGGCTCGCGCCGACCGTCGTCGCCGAGGACGCAAAGGCCGCCGTGCGCTGGGTCCGCAAGAACGCAGCAGCATTGCGCATCGATCCGGAGCGGATCGCGATCGGCGGCGACTCGGTCGGGGCGAACGCAGCGATCCTGGTCGGCTACACCACCTGGTCCGGCAACAGCGGCAACCCCGGCTTCGCCTCGAACACACAGGCGGTGCTCGACCTCTGGGGCCGCGGCCTGACGCCGATCAACGACCCCAAGTGCGGGATCTGCATCGTGCACGGCGACCAGGACCAGGCCAATTCCTACACCGGCGAAGCGCTGCGGATGGTCGCCGAAGCGCAGACCCATGGTGTGTTCCACCAGCTCGTGACCCTGCCTGGCGCCGCCCACGCTCCCTGGGAGCGCTGGAGCGAGTTCTGGCCGCGGGCCACGCAGACGCTCTACGAGGCGCTGCGCTGCCAGGAACTCGCCGGGCTGACGCTCGTGCCCGGCTATGCCTCGCCCGGCTGGCTGGTGTGGAACGTCGCCGCCTGGCACGACGACACCTTCGCGCTCTTCCTGAGCCCGATGCAGGCGAACCTGCAGATTCCGGGTCTCGGGCTCCTGCAGCTCGATCCGCGGGCGATCGTCTGGCTGTGGACGCAGAGCTTTCCGAGCACGCCACTCGTGTCGGCGAAGTTCAGCGGCCTGCCCGTGCCGGCCGGTTTCCAGGGCGCGCTGCACCTGCAGGGCCTCTACGTGCGGGGTGCGCAGGCCCTGCGTCTGTCGAACTGCGCGACCGCGCGCTTCCCGTAGAAGGACTACTTCGTCGCGTCGCGCCAGGTCCCGACCACGCGGTGCGACACGAAGGACGCGAACTTCGTCGGCGAGATCAGGTTGATCTGCCAGCCGTGCATCGTCTCCTCCTCGGCCGCGAAAGAGCCCGCGTAGTGCTGCAGGTCCTCGATCGTGGCAGCGTCGTTCGAGTCGTAGGTGGCGTCGGCGGCCCAGACCGTGCTCGCCGAGTGGATCGAGAGCAGCTGCGTGCGCAGACCCATGTGCGGCGGCTTGTACGGGCGGTAGCTCGTGATCGTGACCATCAGCACGCCGTCGAGCTGGTAGCGCTTGCCGAGCTCCACGATCGCTTCGGTGGACAGACGCCCCCGGAACAGCGTCTTGTAGATCTCGCGGTCGACCTCGCCTCCGGCCGGGAGTGGCACGAGCTCGAAGCGGCCGATCTTGGTGAGCTCCTGCAGGAAGGTCTGGCGCACCGTGAACGAATCGGCTTCGACGCCCGGAGCCAGGTCGAAGGGCAGGGCCATCACGCGGCGGACGCTGTCGAGGTCGCGCTCGTCGCCGAAGAAGCAGTTGACAGGCTTGGGGTGCGGCGGTCGCGGCCATGCCGAGCAGGCCGCGAGCCCGAGCAGCAGGAGCAAGGGCCAGCCTCTCACTTGCCCCCCGCCGGAGCCGAGGCCTCCGCCGCGGCTGCGTTGGCTGCCGCGTCGGTCGCCGCGATCTGACGCTCGAGCGAGGAGCTGCGCCGCAGCAGGATCTCGCGGTTGAGCCTGGCCCGCTCCATCGAGAGGCTCAACACCTTGGCCTCGCGCTCGTGGATGGTCTTGCGCAGCCTCTCGACCTCGGCGTCGGCGCCGGCCCTGAGCCGGCGTTCCTTGTCGCGTTCGTCCTCGGCCTGCTTGAGCTGGACGCGCAGCCCCTCGCCGCTGACGCGCAGTTCGTTGACCTGGCTCTCGAGTGCGACCTTCTGGCTCTTGAGCTGCGTGAACTCGTCGAGCAGGAACTTCTGGTCGGGGCCCAGGTCGAGTTCGTTGGAGACGCCGCCCTTGGCCAAGTACTGCTGTTCCTTGGGCACCGGCGGCTCCTTCTCGACCTCGGTCAACTTCTTCTGCAGGAAGCTGCAGGAGGGGAGCAGGAACAGACCGGCGATCAGGATGCGCTTCATGTCGGATCCTCGTAGACGCACTCGACGACGACCGAGGCACCGCAGCGGCAGCGCACCTCCAGGCCCGCGACCCGGTCGCCCGACATCAGGGGCACGACGGAGAGCGCCTGGGTCCCGTCCTGCGCCTGGCCGCAGTCCAGCAGGGCTGGCTGCTCGATGCGCTTGACCATCTGCCGCGGGATCACGCCGCGCGGCCCATTGCCGTCGTTCATGTTGCCTTTGCCGGAGGATCGGGGTCGTCAGACGACGACATCCACGTGGACATCGCCGTCCGTGGCGTCTTGTCGGCCAGGAGGGGCCTGGCGCTGAAGTCCCGGTGACGACGGCTTCTTGGCCGGAGCCGGATCGGCCGCTCCGGCCTCGTGCTCGCCCGGTGGCTTCTTGTCCTTCTGCTCCTTCTGCAACGCCTCGTCGAAGGCGCCCTGCTTGCCGCGGCGATCGCCCCGGTCGCCGATTCCGGCGATGCCGAGGCGGGGGGTCACGGGGGGGATGCCGCCAGGTTCCATCTCACTCCTCCTTTTCCTTCATCCGGAGACGCAGGCGCGCGGTCGCACGCGTCAGGATCTGCGACACACGCGACTCGGTCACGCCGAGGATCTCTCCGATCTCCTTCAGGTACAGGTTCTCGTAGTGGTAGAGCACGATCACGTTGCGATCGGCCTCGGGGAGCTCGGCGATCGCCTTGGCGAGGCGTTCGATCTGCTCGCTGTGCGAGACCTGATCGCCGGGGTCGATCGCGTCGTGCATGACCAGCGTCTGCCCGAGCGTGGTGCCGTCGCCGTCCGCCGAAGGCTTGTGGTCGTCGAGGGAGAGGGTCTTGCAGGTGTGCAGAGCCAGCAGGTCCTCGTCGAGCTCGGCGACCGGGACGCCGAGCACCTCGGAGACCTCCTCGAGCGTCGGCTGCCGGTTGAGCTTCGCCCGCAGGGCGCCGGTCGCGCGCTCGATCCGGCGCAGGCGGTCGCGACGCGAGCGCGGCACCGGGTCGTGCTTGCGGATCTCGTCGAGGATCGCGCCGCGGATCGCCGTGTAGGCGAAGGTCTTGAACGACGCGCCCCGGTTCGGATCGAAGGTCGCAGCCGCGTGCATGAGCCCCATGACCCCCACCGAGTAGAAGTCCTCGCGCGACAGCGTCGCCGGCATCGTGACCGGCAGCCGCGCGATCACGTAGCGGACCAGGGGCAGGAACTGCTCGACGTAGCGGTCGCGCTCCTCCTTCGTGCGCAGGCCAGGGTTCGCGGCGACCTTCATTCAGCGTTCTCCCTGGCCTTCTGCTGGTTGGCCCGGTCACGCGCCATCGCGTCGAGCACGGCCGAGAGCGCCGGATGGAGCAGGGGCCGCGCGAGCACCACGGTCACGAGGGCGACGATGCCGCCGCGGATCGTCGCAGTCACCCCGCTGCCCCCGGCCAACGTGGTCACGAGGAACGCCACCACGAACATCAGGCACGCCAGGTAGGCGCTCGCCGCTCTCGCCAGATCATGACTGCCTGATTGCATCGACTCTCCGAGGATTCGCTCCGGGCGTTGCTATGTCGACTTCGTGCGGCCAGGCGGTTTAGTCCCTGGCAGAAGTTCGCGAGGTCGGACAGGCGGTGGTTCGAGCGTCGCGAATCGCGACACCGGAGGCCGCTCAGGCGCTCGCCGCGCCGGCACGCGCACGGGTGCGCAGCGGCAGCAGCGAGAGCGTGCTCGCACTCAGCGCCTGCAGGTCCTCGAGGGCCGGGCCGCTGCCGTACGCCGCGAACGGGCGCTGCACGAGCACGGAGCGCTCGAGCTGGGCGTCGCGGCGCACCGTGCCGGAGAGCTCCAGCTTCCGGCCGAGGAAGCGCTCGCTGACGGCTGCGAGCCTGGTCGCCGTGCGCATGCCCTCCTCCTTGGAACGGCAGCCGTTGACCGCCAGCCGCGGCAGCGGGCTGCCGCGCATCGTGACGAGCTTCGCGAACGCGTAGGCATCGGTGACCGCGGCCGGGTCGGGGGTCGTGACCGCGAGCGTGAGCGCGGCGCAGGCGACCGTTCCCAGCGCGAGCGGACCGATCCCGGCGCCGCAGTCGGCGATCACGAGGTCGAAACCCTGGGCCGCGCGCTTGACCGCGGCGTGGATCTTCTGCACGGAGTCGGCGTCGCCGGCCGCGAGCCAGGAGGAGCCGCTGCGGCCCGGGAGCACCGTGATGTCAGCAGGTCCCGCGAGCATGGCATCACGTGGCCGACAGAGGTCCTGCGCGAGCTCCTCCAGCGTGAGACTCGGCGACAGGCGCAAGTGGACGTCGATGTTGGCGAGTCCGGGGTCGAGGTCGACCAGCAGGGTCCGATAGCCGGCGCGTTGCGCGAGGATCGCCAGGTTCACGGCGAGCAGCGTCTTGCCGACGCCGCCCTTGCCGCCAGCGACCGCCAGCAACGGCACCGTGCGGGGTGGCATCGGCGTCAGGATCAGGGATTGGGCTTGGTGGGGGACGTTCACGGTCAGGTTGCGGGCACGGGATGGGGGAGGTCGAGAGCTTCGGCTGCGAGTGCTTGCGCATCGGCGACGAGGATGTCCTCGGGCACGCGCTGGCCGATCGTCACGTGGGAAAGGGGCAGACCCTTCTCGATCAACAGGGAGAGCACTTCGCCGGGGACCTTGGTCTCGTCCCACTTGGTGAGCACCGCGCAGGCCGGATTCAGGGTCGCGAAGGCGTCCAGGGTCGCTTCGGCATCGGCCCGGCGCAGGCCGGCCGGCACGCACAGGGCCACTGTCGCCCGGCTGGGCTCGAGCGTTCCGGCGAGGGCGTGCAGGGCGCTGCGATCGAACGGCGAGCGTCCGCTGGTGTCGATCAGGATGCGATCGCAGCCGGCGTGCTCGCGCACGAGCCGCGCGAGGTCCAGTGGCGTGAACGCGACCTCGCACGGCACCGACAACATGTCGGCGAACGCGCGCAGCTGCTCGACCGCCGCGACCCGCCAGGTGTCGACGGTCAGGATGGCGACCGACTCGCCGCGATCCCGGATCGCCTCCGCGGCGAGCTTCGCGAGGGTCGTCGTCTTGCCGACGC
>CAZSKV010000438.1:0-1902 GCA_964607495.1 uncultured candidatus Brocadiaceae bacterium | reverse complement strand
GAGCTCGGTCAGGCCGAAGATCTGCACGGGCGTCGAAGGCCCGGCCTCCTCGATCTGGTTGCCATGGTCGTCCTTCAGCGCGCGCACGCGCGCGAACGAGCTGCCGCAGATCACGCGGTCCTTGACCGTCAGCGTGCCGTCGGTCACCAGCACGTTGACGACGACGCCTTGCTCCGGAGTCTGCTTGACCTCGATGACCGTGCCCTGGCCGGCGGCCGACGGGCGGCACTTGAGGTCGATCTCGGCCTCGGCGACGAGCATGATCGCGTCGATCAGTTGCTCGAGGCCGGCGCCGGTCGTGGCCGACACGTTGACCATCTGCGTGTCGCCGCCCCACTCCTCGGGCTGCACGCCCTTCAAGGCGAGCTGCTTGCGCACCTGGTCGGGCTTGGCCTGCGGCTTGTCGCACTTGTTGATCGCGACGATGATCGGCACGTGGTGGCCGCGCGCGTCGCGCGCCGCCTTCGCGTGGTTGATCGCCTCCTCGGTCTGCGGCATCACGCCGTCGTCGGCAGCGACGACCAGCACGACGATGTCGGTGACCGAGGCGCCGCGCGCGCGCATCGCGGTGAACGCAGCGTGGCCGGGCGTGTCCAACACCACGAACGAGCGATTGCTCTCGTCCGTGATCTTGTAGGCGCCGATGTGCTGCGTGATGCCGCCGGCCTCGCCCTTGGCGACGTCGCTCTTGCGCAGCGCGTCGAGCAGGGAGGTCTTGCCGTGGTCGACGTGGCCCATGAAGGTCACGACCGGGGCGCGCGCGATCTCGACCTCCTCGGCAGCCTCTTCGAGCATGCCTTCGATCAGCTCGTGCTCGGCGCCGTGGTGCTCGACGATCTTGATGTTGCGCTGGGACTCGAGGGCGACCAACTCGACCTCTTCGGGCGTCAGGAACGAGTTGATCGTCTTGCCCTTGACGCCGAGCTTGAAGGTCAGCGTCGCGATCAGCTCGTTCACCTTGATGCCGAGGGCCTCGGACAGGCCCTTGATCGAGATCGGCGGTTCGATCTCGATGATCTTGTTCGGGTCGACGGTCGAGGTGATCGAGGCGCCCTTGGTCCGGCGGCCGGCCGCACCGCGCGCACCGGCACCGCCGGTACGGGCGCCTCCGGGCGAACGTGGGCCACGGCTGCCGGCAGGACCGGTCGTCGGGCGGGCCGCCGTGCGTGACTGGGTGTTGTGCAGCGCCAGCTTGCGCAGATCCCGGCTGACGCCGGACGGGTCGCGGGGCGATGACGGAGCCGAACGGCTCTTTGCATCGCGGATCGTCTCCTGCGGCAGCTCGATCCGGCGCACGACCTGGGCGCGGGCCTGGGGCACGAGCAGGCGCTTGACCGTGGCGGGCGGCTCGGCCGCGGCTGGCGGCGCGAGAGGTGGCTGGGCGGCCGCCGGTGCTGCTGGGGCCAGCGGCGCGGCCGGTGGCGGCGGCGGGGTCACCGGGGCCGGCGTGACCACGAGACTCGGCCGCGCTGGCGCGAGCTCAGGAGCGCCGAGATCGGCGGCCGGAACGGTCTCGACCGCAGGGTGCCCGGCTTCGGCCGGCGCCGGCGCCTTGGCGACCAGCTTCTTCGGCGGGAGGGCCGGCGGGGCTTCGGGTTCGGCCGCGGCCGCCGGTGTCGCCGGCTGCTCGTGGGCCGGCTGCTTCTCCGGGAGGAGCTTCTTCTTCTCCGGGGCTGGCTTGGGCGCGGGAGGCGGCTCGACCTGGGGGGCGCCCGCGGTGGCCGTGGCCTCGGCCGCGGCAGGCTCGCCGAGGACCTTCTTGCGCGGAGCTTCCTTCGTTTCCTTCGGGACCGGCGGTGGCAGGGACTTCTTCTTCGGGATCGTCGGCGCTGCCTCGGGTTCCGTGGCGAGCGCAGTCCCGCCCGCAGCGCCGGGTGCGGCCGCCGCCTTCTGCTTGTGGAG
>CAZSKV010000437.1:0-4952 GCA_964607495.1 uncultured candidatus Brocadiaceae bacterium | reverse complement strand
CCCCACCGCTCGAGCAGGTCGTCGCCAAGGTCGAGCGCGCGGCGCAGCGGCCGCACGTGCCGCTCTGGCCGCGCCTGCTGCCTGCCGCCTGCATCGCCGCCGCGCTGCTCGTGCTCGCGCTGATCTGGCGCGGCACGGCGCCGGCCAACAACGCCGAGGTCGCGCGCGCCTGGGGTGCCGCCTACGCGGACGCGGCCCGGCACGGCTTCAAGGAACCGGCCTGCTGCTCCGGTCCGATCGACCTCTCCGGGATGTGCCGGCAACTGTTCCGCTGCGAAGTCGAGCTGCCCACCACGCAGGGCGTCGAGCTCTGCGGCAAGTACGCGAGCGACCTGGCCTGCAAGTCGACGGTGCTGCTCTTCCTCTGCGACCAGATGCCGGTGTGCGTGTTCGTGCAACGCCTCGAGAGCGACCCGCGCCCGGATCCGAAGGCACTCGCCGACCTGCGCCTGCACCGGCGCGAGCTGCCGCCGCTCGTGCTCTACGAGCTCTCGCCGGCCGAGCAGCCGCGGCTGTTGCCGGCGTTCACCCGCCGCTAGGCGTCTGCGCCGCGGGAGGCGCCGCGGCCGAGCCGTGGCTTGTCGCTCGGGTTCGATCGGGCGAAACGGCGCGGCTCCGCCGCGAGCGATGCCTGTGGCGCAGACTCCCTAGCGCGTACTCGTCGCGCGGGATGCGGCGGAGTTCCTCGCGGCATGGATCCGGGCGAGTGCGGCGGCCGCGAACTCGCGGACGACCTCCGACTCGTCGCGCAGCCGCTCGACCAGATGCGGCTCGGCCTCGCGCGCAGCCGGAGTCCCCGCCGCCCAGCCGAGCCCCAGCGCCGCGCGCCAACGCAGCTCCGGGGTCGCGCTCGCGAGGGCGTGCAGCAGCACCGCGACGGTGGTCGGGTCCCCGCGCCCGAGCACGGCCACGAAGGGCAGCAGCCGCAACCGTGCGGCGGCATCGCCCTCCGCGAAGAGCGCGGTCGCATCCGCCGGCGCCCGGACGCGCTGCAGCAGTGGGTCGGGGTCGGCCGGGACGCCGTTCGCTGCGTGGATGGTCAGCTTCCCCGGCTGCAGGGCGAAGACGAGCGGCAACCGCCCGCCGCGCGCCTGCGTCTGCAGACAGCGCCAGACCTCGCGGGCATCCGGCGGGCAGGCGCCGAGCTCGCGCGCGAAGGCGCGCGCCGCGGCTTCGTCGCCGGCGCAACGCCAGGCGTTCCATGGCCTGCGCTCCGCGGCATCCGGCAGCTGGATGCTGATCGGCCCGCGCGCGGCGAGCGGCGCGCTGAACTCGAACTCGACGACCCTTTGCTGCGCCCGCACGGGACCGAGCAGCGCCACCGTTGCCGCGCAAACCAGCACGAGTTTCGCGTCCATGGCACCGGGACTCTAGGCTGCGCCCAGCATGTGGCGCAACGCCAACCACTTCGACGCCGAGTACTACGCCCGCCACTACCAGGACCCGCGCACGCGCGTGGCCTGCGCCGCGAGCACCGCGCGCCTCGCCGCGTTCGTCTGTTCGTACCTGAAGTACCTGCGCCTGCCCGTGCGCAACGTGCTCGATCTCGGTTGCGGACTCGGGCTGTGGCGCGAACCACTGGCCGCCCACTTCCCGCGCGCGCGCTGGCAGCCGGTCGAGTGGAGCGACCACCTCTGCGCGCGCTTCGGCTGGCAGAAGGGTTCGGTGCTCGACTACGCGGGCACCGAGACCTTCGACCTCGTGATCTGCCAGGGCGTGCTGCCGTATCTCGACGACCGCGCCTGCGCGCGGGCGCTGGCGAACCTCGCACGGCTCTGCCGTGGCGCGCTCTACCTCGAGGCCATCAGCGCCGGGGACTGGGCCGAGCGGGTCGACCAGGCCGCGACCGACGGCAACGTGCACCTGCGGACTGCGACCTGGTACCGGACCCGGCTCGCGCGCGCGTTCACGAACTGCGGCGGCGGGCTCTTCGTCAAGCGCGACTCCGGGACCGTGCTCTTCGAGCTCGAGCAGGCCGAGTGAAGCGCGGCTGTTGGCTGGCCCCCGCCAGCCACTATCCTGCAGCGCATGGACTTCTTCGGCCGGCAGGCCGCCGCCAAGCGCTCGACCGGACGCCTCGTCGGGTTGTTCGCGCTCGCGGTGCTCGGCATCGCGTTCGCGGTCTACGTGCTCGCCCTGATCGTGTTCCGCTACGGCGAACAGCGCGCAGCCGGGATACAGGGCGGTTCGTTCTTCTGGCATCCGCAGACGCTGGCGATCGCGGTCGGCGCGACGCTGCTCGTGGTCCTGTGCGGCACGACCTACAAGCTCCTCGCGCTCTCGGCCGGCGGCCCCGCGGTGGCGCGCATGCTCGGCGGCCGGCGCGTGGAGCCCGGGACCGCCGACCTCGCGGAGCGCACGCTCTACAACGTCGTCGAGGAGATGGCGATCGCCTCGGGTCTGCCGATGCCCGAGGTCTACGTGCTCGAGGCCGAGGAGTCGATCAATGCTTTCGCTGCCGGGCTCTCGCCGCGGGACGCCGTCGTCGCCGTCACGCGCGGCACGCTCGACGCGCTGAATCGCGAGGAGCTGCAGGGCGTGATCGGTCACGAGTTCTCCCATGTCCTGAACGGTGACATGCGCCTGAACGTGCGCCTGATCGGCGTGCTCTTCGGGATCACCTGCCTCGCGACCGCCGGCTACATCCTGCTGCGCTCGACCAGCCGTACCGGGACGCGCAGCAGCCGCAAGGGCGGCGGCGCAGTCGGCATCCTCGCGTTCGGGGCCGGCCTGTGGCTGATCGGTTCGCTCGGGTCGTTCTGCGCGCGCATGATCCAGGCCGCGGTCTCGCGCCAGCGCGAGTTCCTGGCCGACGCGGCCTCAGTGCAGTTCACGCGCAACCCGCAGGGGCTTGCGCACGCGCTGCAGAAGATCCGTGGCAACAAGGAGGGGTTGCGCAAGGCGCGCATGCACTCGCCGCACGCCGGCGAAGCCAGCCACCTCTTCATCTCCGATCCGCAGAACGACCTGTTCGCGAGCCTGCTCGCCACCCACCCGCCGCTCGAGGCGCGCATCGCCGCCCTGCTGCCAGGCCAGCGCGAGGAGCCCGCCGCCCCACCCGCGGCACGGACCGTCGCACCTGCGGGCGCCGCGAGCGAGGAGGTGCCCGGCCTCGCGCCGGCGGCCTTCGTCGCCAGCATCGGCACGCTGGCGGGTGCGGATCTCCCGGCCGCCGGGCGTTGGCTGGACGGCCTCGCGCTCGAGGTGCGCGTGGCGCTGCACGACGCCTTCGCGGTGCGTGGCCTGATCCTGGCACTGGTGCTCGCGCCCGAACGCGACGTGCGGGCGCAGCAGCTGGCGAGCGTGCAGCAGGCGCTGGGGGCGCCGCTCGCGCACGAAGTGGTGGTGCTCGCGGGGCACCTGCGCACGCTGCCGCGCACGGCCCGGCTGCCGCTGGTCGAACTCGCGCTGCCTGCCCTGCGCTCGATGTCGCCCGAGCAGCATGCGACCTTCCGCCGCGTGCTGGCCCAACTGGTCGAAGCCGACGCCACGGTGTCGATCTTCGAGTTCGCGCTGCAGCATCTGCTCGCGCGGCACCTGGACCGCCACTACGGCGCCCGCGAGCTGCCGCGTGAGCGCAAGCCCTTCGCGGCGTATCGGGAACCGGCGAACCTGCTGCTCTCGGCGATCGCCCACACGAGCGCGGGCGGCAAGGACGCGGCCGGCGCGTTCGCGCGGGGCGCGGCCAGGCTGCCGCAGCTGCAGGCGCCGTGGCAGCTGCTGCCGCCGGGCGCGAGCAGCCTCGATGCCGTGGGCAAGGCCCTCGCCGCGTTCGCGCGCGCCGAGGCCGCGCACCGGCGCACGTTGCTGACCGCGGCGGCCGAGGCCGCCGCAGCGGACGGCGTGATCGAGCATCCGGAGCACGAGCTGCTGCGCGCGCTGGCCGAGGCGCTCGACTGCCCGGTGCCGCCGCTGGCGTTGCCGCTGCCGGACTGAACCCCGCGCGCAGCGCCTGCGTTCTGCCCCGTCGTTCCAGCAACCCGCAGAGGAGAACGCGGACATGAGCATCGCCCGACCTTCCCTGGCCGCAGTCCGTACCGAGGAACCGAACTTCGAGCAGCTGCTCGCCGCGCAGCTGCGGCACGCGCCCTGGCTCGGGCTCTCGTTGCTCGCGCACGGTCTCGTGCTGACAGTCATCGCCATGCTGCCGCCGCCGCCGCGGCCCGGCGAACGCGTGCTGACCAGCTACGTGCCGCTCGCGCAGGACCTGCCGGAGACCCCGGCCGAGAACCAGCCGCCGCCCGAGCCGCGCGCGGACGAGCCGCAGCTGCCGCTGCCGCAACCCACCGAACTTGCCGACCAGCCGGCCACGGACGGCCAGGAAGGCAGCGCGGACGCTGCCGCGCTCGACCCGAGCGCGTTCGACAGCGGCCGCAACGACACGGGTCCGGTCTCCGCGCACGCCGGCACCGGTTGGAGCACGCCCCTCGGCCTCGGTGGTGGCGCCGCGTCCGGCGGCGGCCGCCCGGGCCGCAAGGGCAAGGCCGGCGGCCGCGCCGCCGAGAACCTCGCGATCCACGCGGGTCTGCGCTGGCTGGCCCGCCACCAGGACGACGACGGCAAGTGGGACGCGGACGAGTTCATGAAGCACGACCGCGAGGGCGAACGCTGCGACGGTCCGGGCAACGCGGTGCACGACGTCGGCCTGACCGGCCTCGCGCTGCTCGCGTTCCTCGGCGACGGCCACACGCTGCGTTCGGGCACTTACCAGGAGACCGTGCGCAAGGGGGTCAGCTGGCTCAAGGACCAGCAGCAGGAGAACGGCCTGCTCGGCAGCAACGCGTCGCACGACTTCGTCTACGACCACGCGATCGCCACGCTCGCGCTCTGCGAGGCTTGCGGCCTCTCCGCGCACAAGACGCTGCGGCCGATCGTGCAGCGCGCGCTCGGCTACCTGAGCGCGCACAAGAACCCCTATGGCGTCTGGCGTTACCAGCCGCGCGACGGCGACA
>CAZSKV010000436.1:0-1928 GCA_964607495.1 uncultured candidatus Brocadiaceae bacterium | reverse complement strand
CGCCTGCGCCGACCCGCGCGCCGTGCGCGTGCAGGTGCCGCCCGGGCGATCGCTCGGCGTCGTGTTGCGCGGTGCCGAGATCGATCGCGCTGGCGGACAGCTCGGCTTCGCCGCACCGCTCCTGGTCGAGCGCACCGCGGCGGCGGTCTGGGCCGAAGGCGAGCTGCAGACCGTGGAAGTGCGGGTCGCGAGCTCCCTGCCCCTGCAGCACGTGGTCGTCGAGTGTCCGCTGCCGGCCGGCTGCGCGCTCGTCAGCGAGCCGCCGGGCGCCGAGGTGCACGACGACCGGATCAGCTTCGCGTTGGCGGAGGTCGGCGCGGCGCCGCAGGTGCTGCGCTTCGTGCTGCGCGCGTTCGTGACCGGCACGGCCACCTGGCCGCCGGCGACCGCGATGGCGATGTACGACGAGACCGCGGCCGGCGCCTGTGCGGAGAGCCGGCTGACGCTGGCGGCGGCGTCGCCACGGCCGCCGGGCCGCGAAGACGCAATCGCACCGCTGCTGCCGGCGGAGTTCTGGCGGCGTTACGACGGCCCGCCCTACCTCCACTTCCGGCGCTGAGCCGCGGCTCGGCGCATGCCGGGAGCACGGCTGCTGGCTACGATCCCAGCGTCCTCATGCTGACCGCCGAACAGCGCTTCCACTTCGACCTCAAGGGCTGGCTGAAGCTCGAGAACGCGATCCCCGCGCCAGAAGTCGCGCAGTACAACGCGCTGCTCGAGCGCCTCGAACGCACGCCGATCGAGAAGATGCCGCAGACCTGGGTGCCGAGCCGCACGCCGGTGATCGACGAACTGCGGATCTACGGGCTGATGGAGACCGACGATGCGTTCCTGCGCCTGCTCGACCACCCGAGCTACCTGGAGATCGCGAAGGAGCTGGTGCTGGGACCCGTGCGCGTGACCGAGTCGTACAGCATCTCGCGGCGCAAGGGCGTCGGCGTGCCGTTGCACTGCCCGAAGACCGGCGACTACGCCCTGCGCGGCGGGAGGCCCTACTCGATGCACCTCAAGGTCGTGCTGCAGTTGACCGACTGCGGGCCCGAGGATGGCCCCTTCGCGATCATCGAGGGCTCGCACAAGTCGCTCGTGCCCTTCCCGTTCGGCGCGATCGATGCCGACTGGCAGCTGCCGGCGCACGACGCGCTCTATGCGCAGGCGTTCAAGTCGCAGGAGGAGGGCGGGCCGAAACGGATCTCCTGGAGGACGATTCCCGGCTATCGCGAACTCTGCGCGCGCGCGGGCGACGTGATCCTGTTCAGCGAGGACTGCTGGCACGGCGGGCAGGAACTGCGCAGCGACCGCACGCGCCGCAACATCTACATCGCCTACAGCCCGTATCACTTCGCGAACTGGCACGGCATCTACCACAGCGAGGCGTTGCTGCGCCGTTGCACGACCGAGCAGCGACGGCTGCTCGCGGGGCCATTCCTCGGCAACCGGCTGCCGGGCCGCGTGCCGCGCCATGACGACGGCAGCGAGTTCTTCCCGCCGCTGCCCGACTCCGAGCGCGCGCACGGCGCGTGGACGGCGGCGACCGCGGCCGCAGACGGCGCAGTCGCCGACCCGCTGCTGCAGCAGGTGCAAGCACGCCTGCGGAACCCGGCGGCGCTCGCGCGCGGCCACGGCGAGGTGCACCTCGTGCTGCCCGGGCGCGGCGAGTGGGTGATCGAGCTCGCGGGCGACTGCGCGCGCATCCGCGCCGGCACGAGCCCGGCGGCCAGCACGCGGCTGGAGATGGGCGTGGGGGAGTGCGAGCAGATCCTCGCCGGCAAGGCCGACCCGGTGCAGCTCTTCTATGCCGGCAAGCTCAGCGAGCGCGGCAACCTCAGCCTCGCGATGCGCGTCGTCGACGCGATGAAAGATCGCGATCCCAAGAAGGGAAAAGAAGTTCCCATTCGCAATATCGCGACGATTTCTAAGATCACGAT
>CAZSKV010000435.1:0-8930 GCA_964607495.1 uncultured candidatus Brocadiaceae bacterium | reverse complement strand
TCGAGCTCGTAGAGCGAGCGGATGCGGTCGTTGACGTCCTTCCGGTTGCGGTCGATCAGCAGGATCTTCTGCAGGTAGCGGACGGCCTCGATCGGATTGTGCTGCTCGACCAGGTCCTGGGCGATCGACTCGTAGAGCTCGATCACGCGCTTGGTGTCGCCGGCCTTCGTATGGACGTTGACGAGGCTCTTCTTGAGCTCGAGGTCCTTGGGGTTGTCACGCAGCAGCCGTTCGAGGATGCCGCGGACCCGCTCGATCTCGCCGATCTCGAGGTAGAGGTCGACGAGCGTCTTGCCCTCGGCGACCGGGTCGAATTCGGCGGTGCGCAGTTCGGCGTGCCCGACCGTGAGTTCTACGAGCCGCTCCCGCGCCGCGAGATCGGTCGGCAGCAGCTCGATCACCTTGCGCAGCAGCTGGACGGCGCTCTTGACTCCGTTCTGCCCCACACGGAACTCGGCGACGCACTTGAGGTGGTAGGCCGCGAGCTCGAACTCCTGCGCGGCCTCGTAGGCCTGCGCTGCATGCTCGTGCGCCTCCGGCAGACCGACCTGGATCGAGATCGCGCGCTCGAAGAGGTTGATCGCATCGTGGAGCCGCCCTTCGGCGACGCACTCCTGCGCGGTCGCGACCAGTTCGTCCGCAGGAACCTCCTCGACCATCCCCTGATCCAGCAACTGGGCGAGGCCCTTGTGCACATGGAACGGCGGCAGGCCCGAGACCTCGATCAGGCGCGCGACGTTGCGCTTGCCGTCGGCGAGTTCGAGCAGTGCCTGCGCCGAGTCGCCGGCTTCCACCGCGCTCCCCCGCTGCGGCACGGCCCGGAACACCTCCAACGGGCTCTTGATGCGCTCCTGGATGAACGACCACTCGTCGATCCGGCGCGCAGCCTCCAAGATCAGGCTGTCGGTGCTGAAGAAGAAGTTGTCGTTCACGACACCGTCACGGCCCTCGAACGAGGCGGCGCCCTCGAAGAACTCGAAGCGCGCGTCCTTCCAGAAGAAGAGGTCGTAGACCTCCTCCTCCATCTCGGTCCGCATGCACTCCTCGAGGTCTTCCTGGGTCAGGAATCCGCCTGCGAGCAGGCTGTCGACCACGCCCCCGCCCTGCTTGGCCGAATGCTCCCGCGCTTCCTTGACGTGCTCGGCAGAGAGGCGCCCCGTGCGCTCCATCGTCGCGAACACCCGGTCGATCAGCGTGTGCTCGTTGTAGTAGAGCGTCACGCCGCGAGGGTCGAAGTAGAGCGCGCGCCAGGTCCGCGGCGCCTGGATCGAGAGCAGGCCGACCTTCTGGTTCAGAGCCAGCATCTGGAACACCTGAGCCAGGTCGACGCTTGCCAGATCCCCTTTGAGAGCCATGGATTCCCTCGCTGCTGCTGATGCTTGGACCCCGACACCCGGGGCCAGGACGGATATCGGCCAGGGGGGGCTCGAGTGTTGAGAGGCTTGCGGGTATGGCAGGATCTGCCTACCTTCTTGGCTTCCGATCCCGGCTGACGACTCGCGATGATCCCCCTGCTACGGGCTGCCTTGTGCTCGATGACCGCCGGCGCACACCGTTTGGCGGGCCGCTTCTGGTTTCGCGTCGGCGGATTCGAGCGGGCGCGCGAACACTTCGAGCGTGTGCTCGAGCTGAAGGGCGACGACTTCGTCGCCTACGTCCACCTGGCCAGACTGGCCTATTGCCTCGGTGACTACGCGGGTTGCAAGCGCGAATACGAACACGCGCGCCGCACCGCGCCCGATCGCTACGCGCGCCTCGAGAACCCGTTCGACCTGTTCGAACCCAGGGCCGCCGGCACGATGCGCGACGAAGCGGGCGAGCGGGCGACCTGGCGGAGCACGCTGCGCCGGGAGCCGATGCACCTGCCGCAGGGCATGGGCTCGAGCCGCGGCGGCGAGGCGGTCGCCGGCCGGCCCACGACGAGTCGTGGCGCCTGTCCGGACGGCCCGCGCATCCGCCGCAGTGGCGACGACTTCCGGGACGAGCAGGAACGCGCGCGCTTCCGCGAGTTGCGGCCGATCGATCCGCAGGAACTCAGCGGACTCGACCTGGACCGCTTGCTCGATCGCTTCTGAGCCGCGCTGGCGGCAGCCTCCTGTCCCACCCTGCCTGCCCCGGCCCCACGCCTTGTGCGTCGACGCTCGGGAGCCCACGCTGTAGATTCTCGCCCCTTCCGCGATGACCACCCTGCTCGAAACCGCCCTCAAACCGGCGCACGAGGCGCTCGGTGCCCGCCTGGTCCCCTTCGCCGGCTGGAACATGCCGGTCCAGTACCAGGGCATCCTCGAAGAAGCGGTGCTGGTCCGCACCAAGGCCGGCCTCTTCGACCTCGGCCACATGGGTCGCGTGCGGGTCGCGGGCAAGGGTGCCGAGGCGTTCCTGCAACGCCTGCAGACCAACGATGCGAAGACGCTCGCGAAGGGCCAGATCCGCTACGCGCTGATGCTCGACGAGCAGGGCGCGACCCAGGACGACATCCTCGTCTACCGCGACGCCGTCGCCGACGACTCGTATTTCCTCGTCGTGAACGCGAGCAACACGGCCCGCGACCTCGCGCGCATGCGCGCGACCGCCGCCGGCATGCCGGACGTCCGAATCACCGACCAGACGCAGGAACTCGGGATGTTCGCGATCCAGGGACCCCTGGCGCACGAGATCACGCAGACGCTGACCGACTCGGACCTCGCGTCGCTCAAGTACTACTTCTGGCGGCGTGCGCGCGTCGCCGGTGCCGACGTCGAGATTTCCCGCACGGGCTACACCGGCGAGGACGGGTTCGAGGTCTATGCCCCGCAGGCGCGGATCCGCGGCCTCTGGGACGCGTTCCTCGCGGCCGGCAAGCCAAAGGGCCTGCTGCCGGCCGGACTCGGTTCACGCGACACGCTGCGCCTCGAAGCCGGCATGCCGCTCTACGGCCACGAAATCGACGAGACCACCAACCCGCTCGAGGCAGGGCTCGGCTGGGCCGTGAAGTTCACGCACGACTTCACGGGCCGCGCGGCCCTGGAGGCGATCCAGCAGCGGGGCGGGACCGGCCGCCGGCTGGTCGGCCTCACCAGCACGAGCAAGCGCGTCCCGCGCCAGGGCTACGGCGTCTTCGCTGCCGGCAAACAGGTCGGCCACGTGGTCTCGGGCGCCGTGTCACCCACGCTCTCGACCCACATCGCGACCGCCTACGTCGAAGATCGCTTTGCCACCGCCGGCACCGCGCTCGAGTTCGCGATCAAGGACAAGCGCGAGCCGGCAGTCGTCTGCGCGCTGCCGTTCTACAAGCGCAAGAAGTGACCCCGACCCCGACCGAACCCCCATGCGTCCATCCGACCGCAAGTACATGAAGACTCACGAGTGGTGCAAGATCGACGGCAGCCTCGCCACGATCGGCATCACCGACTACGCCGTCGAGCACCTGCAGGACCTGGTGTTCCTCGACCTCCCGAACAAGGGCAAGAAGGTCGCGGCCGGGACGCCATTCGCCGAGATCGAATCGGTCAAGGCGGTCTCCGACATCTACTCGCCGGTCGACGGTGAGATCACCGAGGTCAACAAGGAGCTCGCGGACGACCTCGACCGGCTCAAGACCGACGCGTTCGGAGCCTGGATGATCAAAGTCAAGCTCGCCAAGCCGCCCGACGGCATGCTCTCGGCCACAGAATACGAAGCGCACCTGCAATCCGAGGCGCACTGACGCCCGGATGCCCACGCTGCGGGTGATCCGCTCGGGCAGCCTCGCACCCGCGGAGAACATGGCGCTCGACGAGCGGCTGCTCGCGGGCGACGAGCCGTTGTTGCTGCGGCTCTACCGCTGGTCGCCCCCCGGACTCTCGCTCGGCCGGTTCCAGGATCCGCGTGACTTCGCCGGGATTCCCGGCACGCACGTGCTCGTCCGCCGCGCGACCGGAGGCGGCGCGATCTACCACGACGACGAACTGACCTATGCGTTGGTGATGGCGGAAGAGGTTCTGCCGGTTCCGATCGCCGAGTCCTACACGCTTTTGCACGGCGCGATCCGCAGGGCCCTGGCGGTCATCGGCGTGCCGACGGAGGCGGTGACCAGGGGCACGGGTTGCCGCGCCAGGCCATGCGACCTCTGGTGCTTCGCGACCCCCGGCCGGGGCGACCTCGTGACGCTGGCCGGCAAGAAGATCGTCGGCTCGGCGCAACGCCGCGTCCGCCGGCCGCGTCCGCGCGTGCTCTGCCACGGCTCGATCGTGCTGACCGCTCCGGCCCAGACGCCGTTCTGTGGCGCAGTGGCCGACCACGTCGACCCGCGGCGCGTCGAGCACGAGCTCGAAGATCGGCTCGTAGGCGAGTTCGCCCAGTTGTTTGCGGCCGCCATCGCCCGCTGAACGCACAGGCCCGGGATGCCACGAGCCTGCGCGGCGCGATCCTGCCCTGCCAAGGTCCGGTCTGTCGGGCATTCCAGGGCGCTCCCGCGCCCTGTCGATCCAGAGCCCGACCTCGCCAGCAACCACCCGCCGATGATCAACGTCACCACCGAGCTCGAGCACCTGATCGACTCGACCATCACCATCCCGACGATCCCGACGACGCTGCTGGCGATCAACAAGATCGTGGCCTCGCCCGAGGGGTCGGCGAAGCAGTGCGGTGAGGTGATCGTCAAGGACCCCGCGGTCGCCGCCAAGGTCCTGCGCCTCGTCAACTCGTCGTTTTATGCGCTGCGGAACCCGGTCTCCTCGGTGCCCCTGGCCTGCAGCATCCTCGGCCTCAAGGTGATCAAGAACCTCGTGGTCCAGGCGACCGTGCTCGAGTCGTTCGGCGAGGGCCCCGCAGTCGAGGGGTTCGACGTGAACTGGCTGTGGGACCATTCGCTGAAGACTGCGGTCGCCGCCCGCATGATCGCCGCGTCCTGGCCCGATGCGGGACTCGACAAGGACGAGGCGTACACCTGCGGCCTCGTGCACGACGTCGGCAAGATGCTGCTGCTCGAGCACCAGACCGACCGCTTCGCCCAGGCGCTGAAGCTGTCGGTGCGGCACCGGATCCCGCTCGCGAAGGCCGAGGACGAAGTCTTCGGCTTCACGCACGCGCACGCCGTCGGACTCCTGGCCACCCGCTGGAAGCTGGCGAAGGACCTGCAGGCCGCGGTGACCCACCACCATGCCACGGGCACGGAGGCCGGCGATCGCGCGAAGGGCTGCCTCGTCCAGTGCGCGAACTCGATCGCCCACCAGGAGGCCCAGGGCTCCGGGGGTTGGCTCGGTGACGTGGTGAGCGACGAGACACTGGCCGCGCTGTGCCTCCCCGCCGAGAAGCTGGCGGAGATCCGGGCCCAGGTCCGCCAGGCCAGCATGTCCGTGTAGTCGCCCTGCCGCCGCAGAACGGGCCAGACCGCCGCGGATCCGCGCGCCGCGGCTCGCCGCCGACCCAAGGCACCGCTAGCTTGTGCGCCCTGCTTTTTCAGCCATGGCGAACCGCGCGAACCCGTTCCCCCGCTCCGACGACTTTGCTCCCCGGCACCTCGGCCCCCGTGAGGGAGACCTGCAGCCGATGCTCGCGACCCTCGGCGCCAGGTCCCTCGACGACCTGGTCGAGAAGGCGATCCCGGAGGCGATCCGTTGGCGCGGCCAGCTCGAGCTGCCGCCCGCCCGGGGTGAGGCGCAGGTACTCGGCGACCTCGCGGCGATCGCCGCCCAGAACCAGGTGTTCCGCTCCTACCTCGGGATGGGCTACCACGACTGCATCACGCCCGCCGTGGTCCAGCGCAACATCCTCGAGAACCCCGGCTGGTACACGCAGTACACACCCTACCAGGCGGAGATCTCCCAGGGACGGATGGAGGCACTGCTCAACTTCCAGACCCTGGTGACCGACCTCACGGCCCTCGGGTGCGCGAACGCGTCGATGCTCGACGAGGCAACCGCCGCCGCCGAGGCGATGGCGATGTGCCACCGGATCGTCGCCCACGACCGCGAGGGCCACGACCGCTTCCTGGTGGCCGCCGACTGCCATCCGCAGACGATCGCGGTCGTGCAGACCAGGGCCGAGCCCCTGGGCATCGAAGTCGTCGTGACCGATCCGGCGCAGTTCGCGCGCGAAGAGAAGGTCTGCGGCGTGCTGGTCCAGTACCCGAACACGCATGGTCACCTCACCGACTGGTCGGCGCTGTGCAGCAGGGCGCACGACGCTGGCGCCCTGGTCGTGTTCGCCTGCGACCTGCTGGCCTTGACGCTGTTCAAGGCGCCCGGCGAGCAGGGCGCGGACATCGCGGTCGGCAACGCGCAGCGCTTCGGCGTGCCGCTCGGCTTCGGCGGCCCGCACGCCGGCTTCCTCGCGACGCGGCTCGACTTCGCGCGGCAGATGCCGGGCCGGATCATCGGCATCTCGAAGGACGCGCAGGACCAGCCGGCGCTGCGCCTGACGCTCGCGACGCGCGAGCAGCACATCCGGCGCGAGAAGGCGACCAGCAACATCTGCACGGCGCAGGTGCTGCTGGCGGTCACCGCCGCGATGTACGCGGTGTATCACGGACCCGAGGGGCTGCGGACCCTCGCCACGCGCCTGAATCACCAGGCCGGTGCGCTCGCGCACGGGCTCACCCAGCTCGGCTGCACGGTGGACGCGCAGCCGCGCTTCGACACGCTGCGCGTGCGTCCGCCCGCGGGCAGGACCGCCGCCGACGTCGCGGCCGCCGCCAGGGCCAAGGGCATCAACCTGCGTGACCACGGCGACGGCACGCTCGGCATCGCGCTCGACGAGACCGTCGAGACCAAGGACCTGATCGACCTGCACGCGGCCTTCGGCGGCCGGCCGGGATGGGATCCGGCGGCGAGCGCTGCCCACACGCCGGCGATCCCGACGGACCTGCAGCGCAAGAGCGCCTACCTGACCCATCCGGTGTTCACGAGCCACCATGCCGAGCACGAGATGCTGCGCTACATGAAGCGGCTCGAGCAGAAGGACCTGTCGCTGACGACCTCGATGATCCCGCTCGGTTCGTGCACGATGAAGCTGAACGCCACGGCCGAGATGCTGCCGATCAGCTGGCCGGGCTTCGCGAAGATCCACCCCTTCGCGCCGACCGAGCAGACCCGTGGCTATCAGACGCTGCACGAGCGGCTGGCGCGCTGGCTGGCCGAGATCACGGGCTTCGCGGCGACCTCGCTGCAGCCGAACGCCGGTTCGCAGGGTGAGTACGCGGGCCTGCTGGTGATCCGCGCCTACCACCGCTCCCGCGGCGACACGCACCGGGACATCTGCTTGATCCCGAGTTCGGCCCACGGCACCAACCCCGCGAGCGCCTCGCTCTGCGGGATGCGCGTCGTGGTCGTCAAGTGCGACTCCCAGGGCAACATCGACGTCGATGACCTGCGGCAGCGCGCCACGGAGCACGGCGCGAACCTCGCGGCGCTGATGATCACCTATCCGTCGACGCACGGCGTGTTCGAGCCGACGGTCAAGGAGATCTGCAAGGTCGTGCACGAGCAAGGCGGCCAGGTGTATCTCGACGGCGCGAACATGAACGCGCAGGTCGGGCTGCTGCGCCCCGGCGACCTCGGCGCCGACGTCTGCCACCTGAACCTGCACAAGACCTTCTGCATTCCGCACGGCGGTGGCGGCCCGGGTGTGGGACCGATCTGCGTCGCCGCGCACCTCGCGCCGTTCCTGCCCGGTCATCCGGTGGTGCGCACCGGCGGCGCGAAAGCGGTCGGGCCGGTCTCGGCGGCGCCCTTCGGTTCACCGCTGATCCTCACGATCCCCTACGCCTACATCGCGATGATGGGGCCCGATGGCCTGACCAAGGCCACGCAAGTCGCGATCCTGAACGCGAACTACGTCGCGCGCCGTCTCGATGCGCACTTCCCGGTGCTCTACAAGGGTCCGGGCGGCTTCGTCGCCCACGAGTGCATCCTCGACCTGCGGCCGCTCAAGGCCAAGACCGGGATCGAGGCGGCGGACGTGGCCAAACGGCTGATGGATTACGGCTTCCACGCGCCGACGCTGTCGTTCCCGGTGGCCGGCACGTTGATGATCGAACCGACCGAGAGCGAGTCGAAGGCGGAGCTCGACCGCTTCTGCACGGCCATGATCGCGATCCGCAAGGAGATCGCAGCGATCGAGTCGGGCGCAGCCGACCGCGACAACAACGTGCTCAAGCACGCCCCGCACACGGCCCGGGTCGCGCTGGCAGACACCTGGGATCGGCCCTATTCACGCGCGGCCGCGTGCTTCCCGGCACCCTGGCTCGAAGCACACAAGTACTGGCCGACCGTGTCGCGCGTGAACGACGTCTACGGCGACAAGCACCTGGTCTGCTCCTGCCCGCCGGTCGAGAGCCGGCAGGACTCCTGACGCAGGACCCGCTCGCGTGCCGCGGCACGCGGCGGGTTCACTTGCGTTCGCGTCCGGCTGCCTTCAGCTCCGCGGCCACGTCGATGTCCCACTCGACGGTTTCCCCGTCGCGCAGCGTCTTCGTGGTCCGCACCTCCGGCTTGCCCTTCTCGGTGATGATCACCGTGTAGGTGTCCGGAGGGACGTTGCCGACCTCGCGCCAGCCGGTGTCCTCCTTTTTCTCGTCCTGCAGCATGAAGCGGCGCATGACCGAGAGCACCGACACCTTGTTGGCGAGCGGCTTGCCGCTGCCGTCGAGCACCGTGATGTTCGCGAGCGGGATCCTGCTGCCGTCGACGTTCGTCGCGCGCAGGCGCAGGGTCGCGCCCTTGATCACGGTCAGCTTGACCTCGGTCGCCTGTGCTTCGGCGACCACCACGTCGTCGAGCGTGCCCGGGGCGAGACCCTGGGCGTCGGCCCGCACGCGGTATTTGCCGGGCGTCACGCGGCCGATTTGGAACCGCCCGTCGCTGCCGGTCTTGGTCGGCTGCACCGGGATCCCGAACAGGTCGTTGAGCGCCTGTTCGGACGCGCGCGCGCCGCGCTTCTCACCGACGTAGTGGATCTCGGCGCCGACGACC
>CAZSKV010000434.1:0-1969 GCA_964607495.1 uncultured candidatus Brocadiaceae bacterium | reverse complement strand
GGGCCACGCGCGTCGAACCCGACGACGGCCTGGTGGCGGCGCTCGAGCGGGCGAAGGTCAAGTTCCGGGGCGAACGGCCGGGTGCGTTCTCGCAGTTCCTGTGGGGGATCCTGCTGCCGGTGCTGTTCCTGATGCTGCTCTTCACGGTGATGATGCGCCGCACGCCGGGGCAGTCGGTGCTGAGCTTCGGCCGCAGCAAAGCCAAGCTCGTGGCCGACCAGGACACCGGCGTTTCGTTCCAGGACGTCGCGGGCTGTGACGAGGCCAAGGTCGAGCTGCAGGAGGTCGTCGACTTCCTGAAGAACCCCGATCGCTACCGCCAGCTCGGCGCCAAGATCCCCAAGGGCGTGCTGCTCGTCGGTCCGCCGGGCACCGGCAAGACCCTGCTCGCGCGCGCGGTCGCCGGCGAGGCCAAGGTGCCGTTCTTCTCGCTCTCGGGCAGCGACTTCGTCGAGATGTTCGTCGGCGTCGGCGCCGCGCGCGTACGCGACCTGTTCCAGCAGGCCGTGCAGAAGGCGCCCTGCATCATCTTCATCGACGAACTCGACGCGATCGGGCGCGCGCGCGGTGTCCACGTGGGCACGGTCAACGACGAACGCGAACAGACGCTGAACCAGCTGCTCGTCGAGATGGACGGATTCGAGGTCAACAAGGGCGTGATCCTGCTCGCGGCCACCAACCGGCCCGACGTGCTCGACAAGGCGCTGCTGCGGCCCGGCCGCTTCGACCGCCAGATCGTCGTCGACGCGCCCGATCTCGAGGGCCGGATGGCGATCCTCGCGGTGCACGTGCGCAACAAGCCGCTCTCGCCGGACGTCGACCTGAAGCGGATCGCGCAGGGCACGCCGGGTTTCTCGGGCGCCGATCTCGCGAACGCGGTCAACGAGGCCGCGCTGCTCGCCGCGCGCCGCAACGCGACGCAGATCTCGCACCGGGACATCGAGGACGCGGTCGAACGCGTCGTCGCCGGGCCCGAGCGCAAGTCGCGCCGCCTCGATCCCGAGGAGAAGCGCCGCGTCGCCTACCACGAGGTCGGCCACGCACTGGTCGCCGCGCACAGCGCGCACAGCGACCCGGTGCACAAGATCAGCATCGTGCCGCGCGGCCGGATGGCGCTCGGCTACACGCTGCAGTTGCCCGACGAGGAGCAGCACCTGGCGACCCGCGCGATGCTGCTCGACAAGCTCAAGGGGCTGCTCGGTGGCCGCGCCGCCGAGGAGCTGGTCTTCGGCGAGATCTCGACCGGCGCCGCGAACGACCTCGAGCAGGCGACGAACCTCGCACGGCAGATGATCTGTCTCTACGGGATGAGCGAGAAGCTCGGGCTGACGCACTGCGGCCGCCGCGAGGGCTGGTACCTCGAGCAGAGCCTGCAGCTCGACTGCTCCGAGGACACGGCGCAGAGGATCGATGTCGAGGTGCGGGCCCTGCTCGCGCGCTGCTACGAGGAGGCGAAGCAGATCCTGGACGCGCACCGCGACGAACTCGAACTCGTGGCCACCGAACTGCTGAAGACCGAATCGCTCGACGGCGCGACGTTCAAGCGCCTGCTCGGACTCGCGCCGGCGCCGCAGGCGGTGGCCGTGCCGCCTGGCGTCACCTCGACCTGAGCGGCCAGCGCGCCTGCTGCTTCTACTCCGCGCGCAGGGCCTCGATCGGATCGAGGCTTGCCGCGCGCCATGCCGGCACGACGCCGGCCAGCAGCCCGATGCCACACGCGACGGATTCGGCGAGCACCACGTAGCTCGTCGAGATCTCGACCGGCAGCGCCGGCACGGCCAGGGCGAGGCCGAGGGCGCCGCCGACCCCGAAGAGCAGCCCGAACGCGCCGCCGAGTCCGGAGAGCAGCACCGCCTCGCCGAGGAAGAGCGAGAGGATCTGCCGGCGCCGCGCGCCGAGCGCCTTCAACAGACCGATCTCGGCGACGCGCTCGCGGACCGCGATCGTCATGATCGTCAGCACGCCGACG
>CAZSKV010000433.1:0-3069 GCA_964607495.1 uncultured candidatus Brocadiaceae bacterium | reverse complement strand
GGCCGCCGTGATCGGCAACAGCGCCTGCAGCACCGACACGAAGTGCGAGAGCGAATCGACCAGCATCGTGCGGCCGATCCCGCTCGGCGACAGCAGCATCCCGATCTCCTGGATCGCGGCGCCGCGCAGTTGCGGGTGCAGCATGAACAATGCCTCGAGGCAGTTCGGCCACTGGCAGTTCTCGAGCAGCGGCACGCCGGCGGAGACGAATCCGGCGACGAGTTCGGGCACGAGGTGGTGCTCGCCAGGTTCGACCAGAGGCTTCTCGCAGAGCACGGCCAATCTGCGGGCGAGCGCGGTGCGCAGCGCGAGCAGGTGCGCCGCATTCGGGGCCGCGATCACGAGCGCATCCACCGGCTCCGCGCAGAGCTCGAGCACGTCCCGGCAGGCCGTGACCGGATGCCCGAACTCCCGCGCGAACTCCGCGGCCGCCGCGGCCGTCCGCGCGATCTCGCTGCCGGCGACCGCGGTGACCGCGACCCCGGCATCCTCCAGGTAGCGTGCGAAGAAGGGTCCGAGGCCGTCACGGCGCCGCGCCGGACCCAGCAAAGCCGCGCGCAGGGGCGGATTCGATTGCTGATCCGGACGCGAGACAGCCATGGGAACGCCTGCGTACTCGATCCGGGACGTCCGGCATAGTCTGCGGTCCCTGGGTCCACGCCGAGGAACAAGCAGTCGCCGGGTTGGCGTCCACCATCCCGCGCTCTACTCTTCTGCTGCCTGCCCTCTCCCACTACGCCCAGTCCGTCTGGGTCCCCACTCCCGATGTACAAGCCCTTCGTTTCCCTGCTTGCCGCCACGTCGCTGCTCGCCGCGCTCGCCGCGCAGGAGCGTGCACCGGCATTCGCCACCCCTGCCACCCAGGCGGCCTGGTCCCAGTTCCTCGCGCAACATGGCCGGTTCACGGCCGAATGGAATCCAGCCACCGGCACACCGAGCGGGATCTGGGGTGATGGGATCGACCTGCGCACCGGCCGGATCGCCGACCTCGCGCAAGCGCGCCAGCACGCCACGGCGCTGCTCGCGTCGCAGCAGGTACTGCTCGGCAGCGGCGCCACGGAGTGGCGCGAGGCGATCGGCCAGACCGTCGATCCGCTGCACATCCTGGTCTACGACCAGTACTACAAGAACCTGAAGGTGATCGGCGGCCGCGCCGACGTGCGCGTGCACCAGACCGGCGCCGTGTCGTTCTTCGGCGCCTCGGCCTATCCGCTGCCGGCGAACCTCAACGTGCTGCCGGCAGTCAGCTCCGAGGAGGCGATCCTGCGCGCCTACGCGCACCTCGAGCTGCAGGGCGCCCCGATCGGCCCGCTGGTCGACAAGCCGGCCGTGGCCCTCGTGCTCTGGGCGGATGCCGCGAGCCAGCGCCCGGTCGCCCCGATCCTGGCCTGGGAAGTCGACGTCGTCGCGCTCGAGCAGATGAAGGCCGGCAAGGTCTACGTCGCTGCGGTCGGCGCCCACGTGCTCCAGTTCGTGAACGGGATCTACACCTGCGGCTTCGGCCACGACCACGTCGTCGGCCACCCCGAGGTCTGCGCCGACCACGCAGCCGAACCCAAGGTCACGGTGACCCACGGCACGCCGGTCCCCGGGATGACCGACGTGACGGGCAACATCAAGGCCTGGCTGAACCCGACCGTGCAACCGACCGCGGCCTTGCAGAACCTGCCGCTGGCGGGCATCCGCGTGTCGATCACGGGCGTCGGCTCGGCGCTGACCGATGCGAACGGCGATTTCACGATCGTCAACTCCGGCACGACGCCGGTGCCGCTCACGGCCTCCTTCACGTCGGCGCAGCACACGCCGAGTGTCGCCGTCGCCCAGGGCACGCTGTGGAGCTTCTCGACCACTGCAACGCCGGGCACGCCGGTCGCGATCCAGCTCTTCACGAGCGCCGCCGGGCAGTTCGACTACGCGCAGAGCAACGCCTACTACCTGACCCACAAGATCAACGAGTACACGCGCGCGATCATCGGCTCGCTGCCCGCAGCGGCCGACGCGATCCGGATCCGCGTGAACCTCGCGCAGACCTGCAACGCGTACTACTCGGGCAGCCAGATCAACTTCTACGCCGCCGGCGGCAGCTGCCCGAACACGGCCTACTCGACCGTCGTCGAGCACGAATGGGGCCACGGCATCGACCAGGTCTACGGCGGCATTTCGCAGACCGAGGGCCTCTCCGAGGGCTGGGGTGACGTGCTCGCGATCTACTCGACCGGACAGCCGATCGTCGGCCCCGGTTTCCAGGGCAACCCGAACGTCGGCATCCGCACCGGCCTGAACACCAGGACCCGCGGCTCGTGCACCGAAGTGCACTGCGCCGGCGAGAGCTGGATGGGCTGGACCTGGGACGTGCGCACCGGCTTGATCGCAAAGCTCGGTCAGATCCCCGGCGTCGCGATCGCCGAGAAGATCGTGATCGGCTCGCTGCCGGCCAACGCGACCTCGCAGAATCCGGCTGCCTTGCAGGTGTTCCTGCTCGACGACAACGACGCGAACCTGAACAACGGCACGCCGAACTGCGATGTGCTGAAGGCCGCATGCGTGAAGCGCAACATCACGGATCCGACCGGCGGCTGCGGCACGGCCGGCTCGTACACCAACTACGGCGCCGGCTGCGTGGGCAGCGGCGGCACGCCGACGCTCGCCGCGACGGGAGTGCCGACGCTCAACAAGCTGTTCACGATCAACCTGCTCTTCGGCAAGCCGACCGCCCCGGTGGCACTGAACTTCGGCGTGTCGAAGACGGTCTGGGGGAGCGTGACGCTGCCCTTCGACCTGACGCCCTACCAGGCGCCGGGCTGCTCTGTCCTCGCGAGCGGTGAGGTCGCGCTCTACACCACCACCAGCGCCGCCGGCACCGCCTCGACGGCATTCACCGTGCCCAATGATGCGGCCCTGGTCGGGGTGCTCTTCTACAACCAGTGGGCGATCGTCGACGCGGCCGCGAACGGTCTCGGCGTGACTGTCAGCGCCGGCGGCCAGGGCAAGGTCGGCCTCTAGAAGTCCGGGCCACGCCGCGCCTGGGTCTCACTTCCCCAGGCAGAACCCCGCGAAGATGCGGTCGAG
>CAZSKV010000432.1:0-12386 GCA_964607495.1 uncultured candidatus Brocadiaceae bacterium | reverse complement strand
GCCCAGGTGCCGGGTGGCTGCCAGGGCATCACGCTCGGCCCGCCGATCCGGTCGTCGAGGAGGCCGGCGATCGCGAGCGCGTTGTCGCGCACCTGCTCGGCTTCGAGCCGCAGCCGCGGCGCGCGCGCGAGCAGCGTGTTCTGCGGGTCGCGTTCGCGCATCGCGGCGCTGACCACCGCGCTCTGACGGTAGGTTGCCGCGGTCACGAGCAGGCGGTGCAGCGCCTTCTGGCTCTGGCCGTTGCGCCCGAACTCCGCCGCCAGCCACTCGAGCAGCTCGGGATGCGAGGCCGGTTCCCCCTGTGTGCCGAAGTCCTCGAGCGTGCGCACGAGGCCCTGGCCGAAGAAGAGCTCGAACGCGCGATTCACGAGCACGCGCGCGCCGAGCGGGTTGTGCGCGGACACCAGCCAGCGAGCGAGCTCGAGCCGGTCCTTCGGCATCGCCGCGCCGGGTGCGGCGAGCACGCCCGGCAGACCGGGGTGCACCGCCTCGCCCGGTTGGCGGAAGTCGCCGCGCCGCTGCAGATGCGTCGGCCGCGACTCGCTGCGCTCGCGCAGGACCATCGTCGTCGCGATCGGCAGGCTCTGGCGGCGCTCGCGCAGGCGCGCGGCTGCGGCGCGTTCGGCGGCGAGCGCCGGCGTGGCCAGCACGTAGCTCGCGCGGATCTCCCTGGCCTCGTCGGCGGTGCGCGCGGCCGCGTCCTTGGCCAGCGCCGGACCGAGGCGAGAGGCGGCGAGGATCCCGACCTCGTCGGCCGTCAGCAGGCGGTCGAAGAGCAGCGCCTCGCGCACCTCGCCAGCCAGCTTGCCGGTGGTCGAGCGGCTGCCGAGCCGCCACGAGCAGGACGCGCGGATCGTCGCCGTCAGCTGGTCCTTCTCGACCCGCAGCGGTTGCGGCGCGCCGTCGACGTAGAGCGTGATGCCGGCGGCCTTGCTGCTGCCGTCATAGGTCGCGAACACATGGTGCCAACCCTCCTGCGGCAGCGGGTCCCGCGTGGTGACCTTGATGCCGTTCCCGGGCCAGGCGTGCACGACGTGCATCTCGAGGCGGCCGCCGTTCACGAAGAGGTCGACGCCGCGGTAGCCGTGCTGGTCGTCGATCCGCGACAGCACGCAGCCGTCGCCCTCGCGCCGCAGCAACGCGCCGTAGGCGAACGGCCGGTCGCGCTCGACCTCGCTCGCATCCGCGAAGGGCACTTCCCCCGGCAGGCGCGGCGGCAGGTCTGCCCGAAGCTGCTGCTCCCACTGCGCCTGCGCCGCGTCGCGGCGCTCGGCGGCGAGCAGCGCCTCCTTGGCCGCGAGCTGCGTGTCGAGGTCGCGCAGCTCTTGCTCCTGCGCCGCGGTCGGCACCTGGATCTCCGGGCCGTTGCCCTTGCCACTGTCCTCGGTGGAGTTCCAGTAGGCGAGCATCCGGTAGTAGTCGCGCTGCGTGAAGGGATCGAACTTGTGGTCATGGCACTGCGCGCAACCGAGCGTCGAGCCGAGCCAGACGGTCGCGACCGTGTCGACGCGGTCCTTGACCGCGACGATCCGGAACTCCTCGGCGTCGATCCCGCCCTCGTCGTTCAGCAGGGTGTTGCGCTGGAACCCCGTCGCGATCCGCTGCGACTGCGTCGCGTCCGGCAGCAGGTCGCCGGCGAGCTGCTCGATCGTGAACCGGTCGAAGGGCATGTCGGCGTTCAGGGCCTGGATCACCCAGTCGCGCCACGGCCAGAGCGAGCGCGGCAGGTCCTTCTCGTAGCCGTTGGTGTCGGCATAGCGCGCAAGATCGAGCCAGGGCCTGGCCATGCGTTCGCCGTAGCGCGGCGAGGCGAGCAGGCGGTCGACCTCCTGCTCGTAGGCGTCGGCCGCGGTCGCCGCGACGAAACGGTCGACGTCCTCGGGTGCAGGCGGCAGGCCGATCAGGTCCAGCGTCACGCGCCGCAGCAGCGTCGCCCGGTCGGCCGGCGGCGCCGGGGCCAGGCCTTCGGCTTCGAGGCGCGCGAGCACGAAGCGGTCGATCGGATTCTCGACCCAGCCGGCATCGCGCACGGGCGGCGGCGGGGTCGCAACCGGGGCAACGTAGGCCCAGTGCCTCTCGGCCGCGGCCGGCCGCGAGCCGGCGCCCGCCGGCCACGGCGCCCCGGCCGCGATCCACGCGCGCAGCGTCTCGATCTCGCGCACCGCGAGACGCTCCTTGCCCTTGGGCATCGGCCGCTTCTTCTCCTCGCCGCGCACGAGCTGCAGCAGGAGACTCTGCTCGGGCTGGCCCGGCACCAGCGCCGGCCCGGTCGCACCGCCCGCGAGCGCGAGCTCACGCGCGTCGAGGCGCAGCTTGCCGCGCTGCTTCTTCGCGCCATGGCACTCGACGCAGCGCTGCGCGAGCAGCTGGACCGCGGCCGGGGCCGGGTCGGGCTCCTGGGCCCCGGGCCCGACCATCGCGGTGGTCGCGACCAGCAGCACGAGGCAGGGACGAGGTGCCATCACCGCCAGTATAGATGCCGGCGCTCAGAGGCTGTGCCGCTCGCCGGTCACGGCCACCGCGAAGCCCTTGGCCTCGACCTCTGCGCGTAGCCGCGGATCGCGCAGCAGCGGGTTCGTGTGGTTCAGATGGATGAAACGGATCCCCGGCCGGCCGGCGAAGCGGCGCATCGTCTCGACGACCGGTGGATGTGGAATCTCGCGCAGGTCGCGGCCGGGCAGCTCGCTGCCGTCCCAGAACGTGCCGTCGACGAACGCGAGGTCGGCGCCATCCAGGAGCTGCGGTACGCGGTCCCAGGCGTCGAGGTCCGGCACGAAGAGCAGCGTGCGCTCCGGCCCGCGCACGCGGAACGCCATCGTGTCGGAGAACTCGTCCCGATGCGGCACCGGGATCGCGGTCACCTCGAGGCCGGGCAGCGGGGCGAAGGTCACTCCGGGCGTGAACTCGCGCACTTCGATCTGGCCGAGCGCCACGAGTTGCGACCAGGGTCCGTTCTGGCGCAGGAACGCCGCGAAGCGCGGGGAGGCGTAGACCGGCAGACCCTGCGTGTTCGCGACCTCGCGCCCGAAGTGCGCGAGGCCGAGGTAGTGGCCGATGTGGGCGTGGGTCAGGAGCACGGCGTCGACCGGATTCCGGCCGGGCCGGGCCGGCAGCAGGCGCAGCTGCCGCTCGATCGCGGGCGTCGCCTCGAGCAGCAGCGTCGCCCCGGTCGCCGTGTCGCGGATCGCGAGCGACGCGGGGTCGAACGCGAGGCCCGAGGTACAGCACGCCTTCGCGCAGCCGACATGCGGTACCCCGCCGTCCTGGGCCACACCGAGCACCTGCACCGCGAAACCGCCGGGACGGGCCGGAGCCGGCGCCGGTGCATTGCAGCCGGCGAGTGCCGCCAGGAGTAGAGTTCCGGCCGCCATGCGCACCCTGTTGTTCACGCTCGCATTCTCGCTCTCCCTGCTGGCCCAGGACACCAAGCATCCGGCGCTCGATCTCGATCTCGACAGCGCAGCCGGCTGGATCCGCGATCCGGAGGTCATGGTCGACACGCAGCAGGTCGGCGCGTCGTTCCAGCTGCGCACGAAGGTCGACCGCGCGGCCCTGCTGGACCAGGCCCTCGCGCGCGCGAAGAGCGAGAACAAGCCGGTGCTGTGGTACGTGTATCGCATCATCGAGAAGAAGACCCTGCAGGGGCGGCAGATGTACCGCGCCCCGGTGCTGGATCTCTACATGCAGCACGCGGTGTTCGCCGACCCCGACGTCGCCGGCATCGTCGCGGCGCGCTTCGTGCCGTTGCGGATGATCTGCGACGAAGCCCTGGCGGAGCGCTTTGCGCTGCGGCCGCTCGACGTCGTCGAACCGATGCTCGTCGTGCTCTCCGCGGAGGGGAAGGTGTTGCACGTGCTGCAGCGCATCCGCACCTTCAGCGCCCATTGGACGGCCGACGTGCTGCGCCGGATCCTGGCCCGCGTCGAGCCCGAGGCCGCCGCCACGGCCCAGGCCGCGGCGATCCAGGACGCCGAGACCGCGCTGCGTCAGGGCTACTACGAGCGCGCGCTCGAGCTGCTCGAGCAGAAGCAGGAGAAGAAGGCCGAGGACCATCTGGCGCTGGCCGGCGTCTACCGCCGCCTGCGCAAGCCCGAGCAGGCGCTCGCCGCGCTCGAACGCATCGAGACCAAGAACCGTGCGCTGCTCGGTGCGGTCGCGCTCGAGCACGGCCTGCTGGCGATGCACCAGGACAAGCCGCTCGAGGCGATCCCGGAACTCGAGAAGGCCTGGCGCACGCCCAGGCTCCCGCGGGCCGCCGAGGCCGGATACTGGCTCGCGGTCAACGCGCTGCGCTGCGGCGACGAGGCGCGCGCGACCAAGGTCTTCGCCCAGGTCGCCGACAAGGCTCGCGACGACGCCTTCGGCAAGAAGGCGCGCGCGAACCTCGTGCTCGGGCCGGACGAACGGCCGCTCGGCGCGACGCTCGCGGGCTTCGAGAGCGTGACCTGGATGCAGCCCGAGGCCTACACCGGCCTGCCGAAGGACACGGCCCTGCCGGGCCAACGGCAGCCGCGCGAGATCGCCAAGGCGGCGCTCGAACACCTGCTGAAGCAGCAGCGCGACTCCGGCGGCTTCTGCGACTCCCGCTATGCCTACTGGCCGAACCCCGAGATCACGCCCAATGTCTGGGTCGCGGTGACCGCGATCGCGGCCTCGGCGCTGCTCGAGTGGCGCGAGCTCGACCCGCAACGGATCGACCAGGCCCTGACCAAGGCCGAGCTCTTCATGTTCGGCGGCCACCACCTGGCGCGCGGCAAGAACGAGGACGTCTACGCCGACAGCTACCGCCTGATCTACCTCGCGCGCAAGGCCACCACGTTCCCCGAGCAGAAGCCGGCGCTGATCGCGCGCATGAACGAGGTCGTGCAGGACGCCGCGCGGCGCCAGTTCGAGAACGGGTTCTGGGCGCACGAGTACCAGAACGCCTTCGCGACCGGCGCGATGCTCTGGGGCGCGCACGTGGCGCGCGGGGCCGGCGCCGACGTGCCGCCGCTGCTGATCGAGAAGGGCGCGACGGCGCTGCTCGCGGCCCGCTTCAAGAACGGCGCGTTCACCTACGGCGGCTCGGCGCCGCAGGAACGCGAGGAGAACGAGGGTCCGGCGAGCCGGCCCGGGCAGCGGCGGCCGCGGGCCGTGGGCTCGCTCAAGGACTCGTCGGCGCGCATGCCGCTCTGCGAAGGCACGCTGCTCGCGCTCGGCAAGAGCGACGAGGCGCGGCTGACCTTCGCCTTCCAGACGTACTGGGAGTACATGGGCCGCCAGGAGGCCGTGCGCCGCAACGACTACCACTCCGATGGCGAGCTCGCCGGGTTCTTCTTCCTCTACGACCTCTTCCACGCCAGCGAGACCAACAAGCTGCTGCCCGCAGCCGCGCGCGAGGTGAACGAACAGAAGTTCCTCGCGCTGATCCAGCGGATCGGCGAGATCGACGGCTCGTTCGTCGACAGCCACGAGCTCGGCAAGAGCTATGCGACCGGCATGGCGCTGCTGGCATTGAAGAACGTCGTGCGCTGAGCGCGCGGGCGCGCGGCCGGCTCAGCCGTCGTGGCAGCTCACGAGCCGCGCGACTTCGGCGAAGCTCGTCATGCCGTGCTCGATCACCGAGCTCAGCACGAGGCGGATCATGACCATCCGGCCCGAGGCGGGGCCGTCGACCTTGACCTCGAAGCCGCCGGGGAACGGGCCATTGCCGCCCGAGAGGTTCGCGAAGGCCGGCACCACGGCGCCCGGGACGCTCCCGTTGCGAGCGATCGCGACCTGCCGCGTCCCGGCGAGCGCGCGCTTGGTCTCGCTGCGATCGCAGTCGACGCGGTGGGCCGGCAACAGCAGGGTCGCGGTCCCGCCCGCGTGCACGGCGTAGAGGCCCCGCGCCCGGTCCTGATCGGGATCCCAGGCGTAGCGCAGGCCCTGTTCGTACACCTTGCGCCAGATCTTCGTGCGCCGCACCGGATCGGCCACCGAGGCGACGTCGCTGTAGCGCACGAGCGGCACGCTGGCCCAGCGTGCGAAGTCCTGGGTCAGCAGGTCCTGCCACACGAGGTAGACGACGAAGCGCAAGCGATCGATGCGCACGAGGTCCTGTTCCTCGTCGGCTTCGGCGAGATCGACGGTCAGCGGCTCGAGGGCCGTGCCGACGAAGAGCACGTTGCCGGTCTCGTTCGCGCCCGGCTCGTCCTTCTCGAACCAGCCGCGGTTGGTGAGCAGCGGCAGGCGCGAGCCGGGGATCGCCGCGAGCGTTCCCAGATCCATCGCCGCGAAGTAGCCGCGGCCCAAGGCGTCGTTGCCGAACACCCGCGTCGACGAGGTGACGTCCCAGGTGACCGCACGCACGACCCCGTCGGCCACTTCCGTGATCCGCGTCTGGCCGCGGTTGAAGGCCTGGGTCTTGGCCAGGCTCTGCAGCGATTCCGCGACCATGATCGACATCACGCTGATGACCGTCAGCACCAGGACCGACTCCAGGAGCGTGAACCCTTGGTTGCTGGCGGATCGCATCCGGTCACCTCAGGACGTGGATGCGGACCTGGTGCCAGCTCGGGTGCAGAACACGGCCCGTGTTCCAGCACTCGACGCGCAGCAGGTACTCGCCTTCTGGAAACGCCGCCGGCGGCGTGCTCAAGATGTACGACTCGTCCCCTGGCCCGGCATCGGCGAGGCGCAGCCCGGGGTCCGCGGGCTTGCGGCCCGGCTCGGCGGCCTGGCCGGTCAGGGCGTGGGTCCAGGTGGTCCCCCGGTCGCGCGAGGCCAGGAGCACGTACTCGTTGCGACCCTCGGTCTCCGAGAACCCATCGGGGTAGGTCGCGGCATAGGGTCTGCCATCGAAACGCAGCCACGGCGTCTTCCACTTCAGGAGGATCTGGGCCGGGCTCTTGTAGCTATCCGACTCGGCCGGATGCGTGAGCTCGAGGCGCGGCAGTTGGCGCACGTGGTGGAAGCCCGCGAGCAGGCCGCCGAGGTGGAAGGTCCGCACCCCGCACAGCAGTCCGGCCCGCGCCAGGTCGGCGTGCGCGGTGGCATCCCCCGGCGTGAGTCCGAGCAGCGCGAACAGGGCCGTGCGCGCGCCGGTCGGGTCGAGCAACTGCACGGCCAGCGCCCCCTCTTCGTGGTTGGCCCGGGCATAGAGCGTCTCGAGCGGATACGCCGTGGAACGCGGATAGCTGTCGGTGAAGCCGAAGTGCGGCAGCGGCGCATGGGCCGGCCAGTCATCGAGGCGGAGCGGGGTCTCTGTCGGGGGACGGGACGGCAGCTGGATGCCGGTCGCAGCCGCGAGCTCGGCCAGGCCAGGCTGTAGATCCGCCTTGGGACCGCCGGGTACGACCCGATGCGTGAACGAGGCACCCGATTGCCCGCACTCGAGCAGTGCAGTGCCACCACCGAGACCCAGGACCGACCCGCAGCGCCACCGGAAGCTGGTCCCCGCGGGAAGTCCGGCGAGACTCGCCGTGTTGCGCGCCTCGCGCGCCAATTGCCCCGAGGAGTTGCCGGCGCCCAGGTTGCCGGATGCGTACCACAGGCCGGCCAGGTCGTCGGGGTAGAGCTCGCCCAGCCATTCCTTGACCCAGAACGTGCTCGCGCCGCCCTGCCGCAGGATCACCTGGCCCACGCGGGGCGCCGGACCACCGGGCCCCGGTCCCGGAGCCGCGGCCCCGGGGGGCGAGATGGAGTCCACGAGCACCGTCCCGGTGATCCCGTAGAGCGCGCCGTGCACGGTGACGCCCCGCCAGGGCTGGCCGAGGTCGTCTTGCGGCAGCGCGATCTCGCCGCCCTGCACGAGGACGTTGGCCGTGGCCCCGCCGAGGTTCGTGAACACCGCGCCGCAGTCCTGCAACGCTTCGCGCCAGAGCGAGAGCATGCGGGCGGCGTCGCCGGCGAATCCCTCGCCGAATCCCTCCGCCAGCCTGGCCGGGTCGAAGCAGGGCCACTTCGGCCGCGCGTCGACGCTGCCTTCGCGCAGATCGTCGAAGGTCCAACCGTAGCCGTGCGGGAAGCTGGTGCCGCCCACCGCGAGGTCGGCGTACGGGCAATGCCGCGGGTCACCGAGCAGCTGGAAGCGCTCGGTCAAGGGCACTGCCTGAGGCATGCGCGCCCACCAGGCGTGCGTGACCGAGAGGTTGTTCGGCTCGTGGGCGATTGGCCAGACCGTACCTGAAGCCGGGTCGGTGCCGAGCCGCGTGCGCACCGTCACGACCGTGTCGGTGTTCGACCAGGGGCCGCCTGGGAAGCCGGCTTCGAACACGCGGCGGGGCACGCGGATGCGCCACCGCGCGGTGTTCTTCGGCCGGAAGCCGCTGCTCTCCAGGTCGGTCGCGAAGGTCCCGCCGGCATTGACCGGAGACGGGATGTACTCGAGGCCATAGAGACGCTCGGAGGCCGGCAGGCCCTTGCCGTCGCAGGTCGCAGCGGTGAGTGGCGTGTTGTGCAGGCGCAGCCACGTCGAGCCTCCGGCGTACCAGCACTCGTACCACATGCGGTAGGGCTGGCCCGGATCAGCCGCCGTGCCGGGCGTGCTGGCGTCGAAGCTCCGATACTCGCGGTCGGCACCCCAGGTGCCACCGGTCACGAGGTTCACGCCGCCCTGCAGGCAGCGGAGGTCGAGGGTCTTGGGCCCGGGGCCGTAGCCGTTCACGTTCTGGCTGAGATCGCGGCCGACGATCTCGAGCGTGATCGGCGCGCCGAGCACCGCGGCGCCCGACGCCGGATCGGTCTTGTAGGCGTAGACCCGGAACTCGGCGTCCTGGGTGTCGGCGTGGTTGCCGTCGCCATCCGGATCGCGCATCGGCCGCAGCAGGGCTGCATGCGTGACCGCGCGCACGAGCGGCATGCCGACCGGCTCCTTGGCTGCATCCGCGTAGTTGCGCAACGGCGGCATCGGCAGCGCCTGGCCGTGGGCATTCAAGAACATCGCGCCGCGGAAGCGCTCCGGGTCGCGATGCATCTCCTCGAGCAGGATCTGCAGGGGCGGCTCGTCCGGGTGCTCGAGCCCGGCCGCCGCGCGCTGGTCGAAGAGCGCCTTCGCCTCGGGCCAGCGCAGGCAGTGGTTCCACTGATCCGCGACCGCGCAGGGCCATCGATTGCGGTCGGCATCGTAGCCGTTGCGGATCCCCGTCTCGGTACGGATGCGGCCGGCGAAGAGATCCGCCATGTAGAGCGAAGCACCCGCCGCGTCGAGACGGCCCGGGTAGACGTACGCCCAGGGCATCGCCGCGCTCGCGCTCGTCGTCGTGTTGACGTACGGGATGTAGGTCTGGTCGCGCCCATAGCCGAGCTTCGTGATCCAGCGCAGGCGCAGGTCGAGGTTCTGGCAGCTCGTGCGCAACGCGGCGCGCGCGTCTTCGAGGGTCTGCCGCAAGGTCGCCATCGGCTGCCAGAGCGATGGGCACTCGGCGAGGGCGAGCACGTAGACATCGTGGACCTGCACCGGCGGGTAGGCCCTGGCCGGAACCGTCAGCATGCTGGTCAGGGTCGCGAGCGTTTCCCGCGCCCCTCGCGGATCGCGGTGCATCACGCGGATCCGGACGAAGCGCAGATGGCTCTGTCCGGGGACGATGTCGAACTCGAGCAGGCGGTCGTAGGCCCAGCCGTGATCGCGCGCGATGTTGCCCGACATCGGGTGGTCGGGTGGCAACGGGCTGCCCTCGCGCTGCACGGTCGTCAGCACCGGGTTCGGGACGCCGAAGTCAGCCAGGGCCTCGAGCGCCATGGTGTCGGGAATCGTCCCGCGCTCGACCCCGGCCTGCAGCTCGGCGAGCATCGCCATCGCGCGCTGGTAGGCGAACACCCGGTTCTGGCTGCCGCCGGTCTCCCGGTAGCTCAGCGTCAGCTGCTGCAACATGACCAGCAACGCGATGCCGATGATCGACATCGAGATCAGCAGTTCGACGAACGAAGATCCGCCGGGCCGTCTCACTTGACCTGGTAGAGCCCCCGGCTCGTGCGGTAGCGACCGAGTTCGGCGCGGAGTTGATCGATCGCGCCCTGGTCGTAGCCGATGTCGACCTTCTCCGTGCCTTCGCCGATCCGCACCTCGGAGCCGGCGATCAGCGAGCCGGCGAGCTGGAACGCGCCGCGGATCAGGGCCTTGCCGGTCACGAACACGATGCCGGTGAAGTTCGAACCATTGCCATCCTCCACCGTGAGGTCGCCGTCGACGATCAGCAGCATGCGGCCCCGGAGTGGCTTGCCCGCCGGCAGCGTCAGATTGCCCGGAGCGAAGACGATCTGGTCCGTGATCGGGTGCTTGGGCAGGTCCCCCGGGCCCGTGACCACGCGGTCGCTGAGCGAGCGCATCACATCCAGCGGCATCTTGAACATCTTCTCGGGGCTGGCGTCGTAGCCGGGCACCGTCACCTGGGGCGGCAGTCCCCTGACCTCGGGCGGGACTGCGGCGAGGACGTCCACGCGCGCCGGATCGTGCGCGACGGCCGGACGGCCCTTGCCGTCCAGGTGCCCCTTCGGACCGATCACGAGCTGGTCGTCATCGGGCACACAGATCGCGGCCTGGCTCGGCGGCAGGATCGGCACGCCGCGCATCTCGGTGTGGACGCGGGTGATCGCGACGATGCGGTTGGGCGCTTCGTCGAAGCGCTTGTTCGGATCGTTGCGCTCGTAGAGCAGCCCGCGGGCGCCGAGATCCCAGACCGTGCCTGGAGTGGTCTCGTGCCGCTGCCGGCTGATGTCGACGACCTCGTCGTTGCGCACCTCGTAGCGGCCCCAGAGGCTGCCGCGCACCTCGAACTCGCGCACGAGCCCGAGCGACGGATCGAGGGTGTCGAGCAGCGGCGGATCGGCGCCCGGATCGGACTTGGGCGCGAACCCGGTCACCGGCTGGGTCGGCTGCTTCTGGAACCAGCGCAGGGCATCGAGCGCACCGGAGCGCGCCAGGTTCGTCGCCAGTGCGGTCTGGCGGAAGCGCACGTCCATGTCACGGCGGTTCGCGGCGAGGTAGATCGTGTGCGCGATCACCATTCCCGAAGTGATGACCACGAAGAGCAAGGCCCAGATCAACGCCGAGCCCCGCTCGGATCGTGTACTGCGGGTGGTAGTGTCCATCGGGAGTACGAGGACTCCCTGCATCGGCGCCGCAGGGGGTGCGCTTGAGGGGTTTTCCAACGCCAGTCCCGGAACTGGACAGGGCTCAGGCCGGCACGCCCGGTTGCGCCGATGGGAGCGAAAGCAACCACCGCGCTTGCCGTCGGCGCGAACGCCCGCGATCCTGGGACGGATCGGTCCCGCGAGCCCCCCCCACGATGCTCCATGAAGAGAAGCGCCGCCGCCATCCTGCTGACCTCGGGTGACGGGGCCGTGCCGGAGGTGTTCCTGGTCGAACGCGCGCCGGAGCTGCGCTTCTTCGGCGGCTACCACGCGCTCCCTGGCGGCGTGCGGGGTCCCGAGGACGGCCCCGACGAGCCGGGCAGCGGCGACCTCGAAGCCCTGCGCCGCTGCGCGCTGCGTGAACTCGCCGAGGAAACCGGAGTCGTCCTGCCATCGGCGCAAGCCCTGACCGAGATCTGCCGGATCGAGACCCCACCCTTCGCGCCGGTCCGCTACGACACGGTGTTCTTCGCCGCCGGACTTCCTGCCGGCCAGACACCGCGCGTCGAGACCGGCGAACTGAGCAGTGGCCGCTTCTGGCAGCCCGAAACGGCGCTCGCGGCCTGGCGGCGCGGCGAAGTGCTGATCGTGCCGCCGGTGCTGATCCTGCTCGAACAGCTTCTCCGCCATGGGCGCCAGGGGTTCCCGAGCGCGGCCCAAGCAATCGCCGCCGGCTATCGAGCCGGGCGCCTGCATCGGGTCCGCTTCGCGCCGGGGATCGTGATGGCGAGCGTCCTCTCGCCGACGCTCCCCCCGGCGACGACGACGAACTGCTATCTGGTCGGCGAGGAGAAGCTCTACATCGTCGACCCCGGATCGCCCGAAGAACCGGAGAACCTGCGGCTGATCGCGCTGATCGACGAGCTCGTGGCCGAGGGGCGCGAACTCGCGGGCATCCTGTTGACGCATCACCATCCGGATCACATCGGCGGCGTCAACCGGCTCAGCAACCACTACGACCTGCCGGTGCGCGGCCATCGCCTGACGCTCGGCCGCCTGCCCCGCGGGTTCCGCGCCGGCGCGGAGATCGCCGACCAGGAACGGATCCCGCTCGGCCGAACCCCGGACGGCCAGCCGGACTGGGCGCTGATCGCGGTGCACACGCCGGGGCACGACCGCGGCCACCTCTGCTTCCGCGACACGCGCTACGCCTCGGTGCTCGCCGGGGACATGCTCTCGACGATCTCGACGATCGTGATCGACCCGCCCGAAGGGCACCTGCGCACCTACCTCGAGAGCCTCGAGCGGCTGCTCGCCGAGCCGATGGGCACGCTGCACCCGGCGCACGGTCCCGC
>CAZSKV010000431.1:0-4369 GCA_964607495.1 uncultured candidatus Brocadiaceae bacterium | reverse complement strand
ATCTCGACCCCGGGCACGGACGTCTGCAGATCGGCACCGACCCGCAGGTTCCAGCCATCGCGGGCCGGTACGTGCTCGAGCTCGCAACCGAGCAACTGCCCGAGCCGCAGCTCGGGCTCGCAGCCGAGGTCGAGTCGGACGCGCACCTCGGGATCGAGGCGCTGCAGCAGCGCGCGCCGATCGACCGCCGGCTCGGCGAGCACGATCCGCTCGCAGTGGAGCCGCCAGGCGCGCCCGCCGTCCTGGATGTAGTCGAGACGGCCGGGAACCGCCGCGAACACGTGCTGGCCGGCCTCCGCCCGCAGGCGGACGACGCCCGCCGCAGCGTCGTGACTGCACGGCAGGGTGCCGACGATCGCGACCTCGCAGCGCAGGGAGTTCATGCCAGCACCGCCGCGCGCCAACCGATCGCGCGAGCGAGAGGAGGCACGGCCGCACCCTGCACGAGCTGCGCGACCAGCGACCCGGTGAACGGCGCCAGCGTGATGCCGAGCCCTTCGTGGCCGGCGGCGACGAAGAACCCCGGCACGCCCGGCACTGCGGCGACGAGCGGCAGGCGGTCCGGCGTCGCCGGGCGCAGTCCGGCCCAGGTGCGCGCGATCGGCGCCGCGAGCAGCGCCGGGATGAAGCGGGCCGCGCGCTGCAACGAGCGGCGCAAGAGCGCAGGCACCACGGCCTTGGCGAAGCCCGCGAACTGGCGCGTCGAACCGATCAGGCAGGTGCCGAGGCTCTGCGGCTGCACGTTCAAGGCGCAGGTCCCCGGGTCGGGGCCCACGCCGGACGGCGCCGCTGCCTGCAGGTAGCGGACCTCGAGCAGCTGGTGCCGGATCGGGCAGGTCTCCGGCGCGGTGATCGCGAGGTCGCCGCGGCGGGGCACGATCGCGAGCCCAGGCAGCCCGGCGAGCGCCGCGAACGCGGGCGTGAACACGCCGGCCGCGGCGACGACGGCACGCGTGGCGATCCGGCCGCGGCTCGTGCGCACGGCCTCGACCTGGTTGCGATCGCCACGTTCGAGCGCGAGCGCGCTCGTGTGGGTCTGCACCTCGGCCCCGTGCCGCCTGGCCGCGCGCAGCAGGGCGCCCGCGGCCTGCATCGGCACCACGACCGCGTCCGCGGCACAGGCGAGTCCGCCGGCCAGGTCCGGAGCCAGCGCCGGCTCGCGCGCACGCAGCTCCTCGGGCGTCAACATCTCGACAGGCTCACCCTGGGTCGCGAAATCCTGCGCGCAGCGCCTGAGCGCGCGCAGATCCTCGGCGTCCTCGGCCAGCCACAGGATGCCGGTCGCGGCCAGCGCAAAATCGCCGAGTTCAGCGTGCAAGTCCTTCCACATGCGCACCGATTCGCGCGTGAGCGCGAGCAGCGGCGGCGGTTGTGGCTGCACCATCAGGTGGCCCATGCCAGCACTCGTGGTCTCGCAGGCGATGCCGCCGCGCTCGACGAGCACGACCCCGAGCCCGGCGCGGGCCGCGTACCAGGCTGCGGCACAGCCGATGATCCCACCGCCGACGATCACCAGGTCCGCGCTCGCGCGCATGCGCTCACTCCAGCGCGAAGACCTCGGGGGTCTCACGCAGGACGACGCGGCACTGCGTGTCGACCCAGATCTCCTCGAGCTTGGCGAGCATGCCGGCGCGCCACTTCATGCGCAGGAAGTGCCCGTGGACCGCGCCGTCGTCGCCCGGACGCAGGCGCGGCACGACGGCGGGGTTCACGTAGCAGGTGCCGTCGCGTTCGACGAAGCGCACGCGCGTGGCGCCGCGCGGGTGCGCGAGGCGATGGTGCATGTGGCCCGCGACGACCGCGCGGATGCGGAAGCCCTGCGAGCGCAGATCCTCGATCGCGAGCTCTAGGTCCCGGTCGCCCCAGTCGCCGCCCGGGCGCTCGCCGAAGTCCTTGCCGTAGATGTCGCGCGTGTGCTCGGACAGACCGGTCGGGCCGTTGTGCGCGAGGATCATGAGATCCTGGAACCGCGCGCCCTGCGCGACGCTGACGATCCGCTGCGCCGAGGACTCGATGTCGGTGATCCCGTAGAGCTGGTCGTAGAGCTCGGGGGAGCGCAGGCTCTTGCCCCCCCACGAGAACGGGCGCGCGCCGACCAGGCTGATCTGCGCCTTCGGCAGGTCGCGGACCTCGTAGGCGAGATGCGTGCCGTCGAGCGCCGCGAGGCTGTCCTGCAGCTTCTGCGTCGGACGCTTGCGCGTGAAGCTCTGCCAGGCATCGTGGTTGCCGAGGATGACCGCCTTCGGCACGTCGATTGCGACGATCTCGCGGACCAGCTCGACATCCTCGTCGCCGAGATCGCCGACGAAGAGCGCGAGGTCCGGCTGGCTGCGCTCGAGGAAGCGGCGGTCCTCGGGGCGCCAGTGCCGGTGCACGTCGCCGATGACCAGGAGTTCGGCGCTGCCCGCGGATGGTGACACGTGCGCGAGTGTAGGGCGCGGAACTTGTTCCGGGAGAGGCCTTTTCACTCGGCCTTGAGCAGTCCGGCCTTGACCAGTTTCTCGCGGTAGGTGGTGCGCGGCACACCGAAGAGCTCGGCGCCCTTGGTCAGGTTGCCGTTCGCGCGCTGCAGCGTCTCCTGCAGCGCGGCGCGCTCCTGCGCATCGAGCCGATCCTTCCATGGCAGGCGTGGATCGACGTCGGCCGCGAAGCTGCCCGCAGCGTCGGCGCGCCCGGCCGGCGCCAGATCGAGATGCGCGACCTGGATCGAGGCACCGCCGGCGCGCAACGCGGCGCCCTTCAGCAGATGCCGCAGCTCGCGGATGTTGCCGCGGAACGGATGCCGCTGCAGGAAGGCGAGCGTCTCGGCCGCGAGCTCGGGCACCTTGGCCAGACCGAGCTCGCGCGCGGCCTCGGCCAGGAAGCGGTTGCTGAGCATCAGCAGATCCTCGCTGCGATCCCGCAGCCGCGGCAGCACGATCTCGAGCTCGCGCAGGCGGAAGTAGAGGTCCTCGCGGAAACGGCCCTCGGCGACCATCCGTTCGAGGTCCTGGTGCGTCGCCGCCAGGACGCGCACGTCGACCTTGGCGCTCTTGCGCGAGCCGATCGGCGTCACGATCCGGTCCTGCAGCACGCGCAGGATCTTGGCCTGCAGGTCGAGGGCCATGTCCCCGATCTCGTCGAGGAAGATCGTGCCGCCGTGCGCCTCCTCGAAATGACCCGCATGCGCCTGGGCCGCGCCGGTGAACGAGCCCTTCTCGTGGCCGAAGAGCATGCTCTCCATCAGCTGCTCGGGGATCGCGGCGCAGTTGACCGGTACGAACGGTCCCTTCTTGCGCCGCGACAGATCGTGGATCGCGCGCGCGAGCACTTCCTTGCCGGTGCCCGTTTCTCCGCGCAGGAGGATGCCGTAGTCGGTCGGGGCATAGAGCTTGACGCGCTCGATCATCTCGGCGCAGGCCGGGGAACTCGTCTGCAACGCCGGATGCACGGCCATGTCCATCGCCGGCTCTGCCCGCACGAGGTTGTGCACGAGGCTCTGGTTGCCGAGCGCAGAGGCCAGCAGGCGACCGATGAAGGCGACGCGCTGCAGGTCGCTCGCGGTCAGCACCGCACCGCCGCGCACGCAGTCGGCATAGAGCACGCCGAGCGCGTTGCCGAGGGCCTTGATCGGCAGCGCGATGCTCGAGGAGATGCCTTCGCGGCGGACGCTCGAGAACTGCGACGCCACGGGATCGGCGCTCGCAACCGGCACGTGCACGACGCGGCCCTGCTCGCGCACCTGCTCGACGAGCGTCTGGCTGATCCGGAACGGGGTCCGGTCGCCCCCCTGGGCCAGGAAGTACGGCTTGCTCTCACCCCGCTCGGTCTCGAGCTGCAAGTAGACGCGGTCCGCACTCGTCGCGGCGAGGATCGCCTCCATCGCCGAGACGACCATGCGCTCCGGTGTGCTCAGGCCTTCGAGATGGTCGGCGAACTCCATGAAGGTCTGGTACCAGGTGCCGATCGGCGTCCCCGGGCCTTCGGCCAGCTTGCTGGGATCGAGGGTCTCCGCGCGCGCCCCGGACTCGAGGGCCTGCACCGAGCGCAGCTTCAACAGTGCCGGACCGACGTTCAGCACATCGCCGTCGAGCAGGCTCTCGAAGCGCGCGCCGATGTTGCCGGAGACCGAGCGGATCGGAAACGGCAGCCCAGGTTCGGCCCGGATCAGCAGGCGGTTCGGCGGGGTGATCCGGACTTCGAGCACGCGCCCGAACGCACCCGGCAGGTCGATCTCCACCTCGCAGCCGGACTTCTGGGTGCCGATCCAGAACGAATCGCGATCCAAGGCGAACGAGCGCGCACCGGCGCGATCCGTGATCTCGAGATGGACGACCATGCTGGTGTCGGATTCTCGTCACTTGGGGCTTCTTGGCCAGGGGGTCGATCG
>CAZSKV010000430.1:0-1637 GCA_964607495.1 uncultured candidatus Brocadiaceae bacterium | reverse complement strand
CAGGCGCGTGCCCGCGGTCACGCCGGGGCCGGTTGCCGTGTAAGCGGGCGGGCAGGTCGGACCGTAGGGGTAGTACTGACCGGTCGTGGCGTGGGCCGCGGTCGACCGGACCGTGTTGCTGTTGCAGAAGTAGATCTGCGGATCCTGGGCGGCAGAGAACGACGTCGCGGCGAGCGCGGCGAAGGCGACATGGGGGAGGCGGTGCATGCGAATGGACTCCGAGAGAACGAGAGCCGCCGGTGCATCAAGGTGTCCGGCAGTGGCGGGGATCAGGATAGCGGAACCGGGGTGAGGTGTGGGGGGGAAGCGGGAGCGGATGTGGGGGGGCTGCCCGCCGGGGCTCAGCGCTTGGGTGGCTGGCCACCGGGGCCCTGCTTCGGATCCTCGACTCCCTGGTCGAGGCCGAGGATCTGCGAACTCGGCTTCGCGGCGCCGTGCCGGGTCACGGGGTCGAAGTACTTCTGGCCCAGGGCCGTGATCTCGTGGTAGTGGCAGGTCGTCACCGAGCCGTCGGCGTGTTCCCACCATTCGATGCCGGCGTCGTCGACCTGGATCGCGACGACCGGGGGCACGGGCCCGAGCCCGGGGTCCCGCTGCAGTGGCGGGGCCCAGGTCATGCCGTTCAAGAACGGCAGGAACGAGCCGTCGGGACAGGGGATGCCCTGCGTGACTTTCGGCAGGTTCGCGACCGGGATGCGCGTGCGCGGCGGATACTTCGAGACCGTGTGCAGCGGCCGGTCGGACTTGCTGCGCGTCGCGAAGGGCAGTGGCGGTGCGCCCAGGTAGGCCTTCTCGGCGCGCAGCGTCTGGGCGCGCGATTCCGCCGCGAGCGCCGCCAGCTGCCTGGCCTGCACCTCGGCCTCGACGGCGGCGCCGTGGGCCGACAGCATCCGGTAGGCGGCGTAACCTCCAGCGCCGAGCAGCAGGACGAGCACCCCGGCGATGACGCCGAGGGCGGGTGAGGTGGAGGGTTCGCGGGTGTCGTGCATCGGGGGCAGGTCGCACAAGGATAGTCGATGCGCCCGGCCGCGGGCAGGTATCGTCACGGCCGAGCTGCCATGGCCTGCACCCGCCCGTCCTGCCGATGATGCTGCGCTTGCAGATGGTCACGAGCCCGCGCTGGACGGAGCTCGCGCTCGCGCACCTCGATGCGATCCTGGTCGAGCAGGCACACCTGGAGAAGAAGGCCGCCGCCGCCGCCCTCAACCTCTTGTTCCGCTATCCCGACCTCGAGCCGCTGCAGGCACCGCTGGCCGAGCTCGCGCGTGAGGAGCTCGAGCATTTCACGCGTGTGCTCGCGCTCTGCCGCGCCCGTGGGATCGCCTACGGCCGGCAGCGCCCGGGTGCGTATGCGGAGCAGGTGCTGACGATCGTGCGCAAGGACGAACCGATGCGCCTGCTCGACAGCCTGCTCTGCTGCGCGGTGATCGAAGCCCGTTCCTGCGAGCGCCTGAAGCTGCTGGGCGAAGCGCTGGCCGAGCGCGAGCCCGGACTCGCGGCGTTCTATCGCGAACTCTGGGGCAGCGAGGCGCGCCACCACGCGCTCTACCTGGACCTCGCCGAGCAGGTCGTGCCGGCCGCGCTGGTCAGGCCGCGCCTGACCGGGATCCTGGCCCACGAGGCCGCCGTGCTCGCAC
>CAZSKV010000429.1:0-3324 GCA_964607495.1 uncultured candidatus Brocadiaceae bacterium | reverse complement strand
TGGCACAACAACCACCACATGTTCCCGGGGACCGTGCGCCAGGGGTTCCGTTGGTGGGAGATCGACGTCACCTACTACCTGCTGAAGCTCATGTCCTGGGTCGGGATCGTCTGGGACCTGCGCCCGATACCCAGGCGCGCGTTCGCCGCCGCCTGATCGACCGCGCGCGCGCGGCGATCGGCGCGTAGGCTCTGGCAGTCGATGCGTGCCCTGCTTGCAGTCCTCGCGCTCGCTGCCTTGCTGCTCTGCAGCGGTTTCCGCTGGGCGCCACCGCGGAGCCTGGTCAGCGAGTTCGACGCCACGGCGGCGCTCGCGACCCTGCGCGAGCTGAGCGGTCCTGAAGTGCCGCACCCGGTCGGCTCGCGTGCGAACCGCGCGGTCCGCGAGCGCCTGGCTGCGCGCTGGCGAGCCCTCGGGATCGAGCCGCAGGTCCAGGCTGGCTGGGTCGTCGCGGGCACGGCGGTCGCGCAGGTCGAGAACCTGGTCTGCCTGCTGGCGGGAACGCGCGGCGACACCGTGCTGGTCGCGGCGCACTACGATTCGGTACCCGCGGGGCCAGGCGTCGCCGACGATCTCTCCGGCTGCGCGATCCAGCTCGAGCTCGCGCGGCGCGCGCGCACCTGGCCGGAACCGCGGCCGTCGATTGCGTTCGTCGTCACTGACGGTGAGGAGGCTGGGCTGCTCGGGGCGCAGCTCTTCTGCCGCGAACACGCTCTCGCCAGGCAGGCTACCGCGGTCCTGAACCTCGAAGCCCGCGGCGCCGCAGGGTTGAGCCTGCTCTTCGAAACCGGCGACCGCAGTGCGGGACTCGTCGCCGAGTTCGGCCGGCGCGCGGCAAGGCCCCTGACCTCGTCCCTCTTCGCCGCGATCTACCGCCTGCTGCCGAACGACACCGACTTCACGGTGTTCCGCGCGCAGGGCATGGAGGGCCTGAACCTCGCGTTCATCGGTGCCGTCGCTCGCTACCACACGCCGGCCGACACGCTGGCAAACCTCGACCCGCGAACCTTCGCGCACCATGGCGACTGCGCGCTCGCGGGGCTCGCGGCACTCGCCGCGCCACCGCGTCCGCGCGCGAACTCGGCCTGGTTCGACGTCCTCGGCTTCTGCGTCGTGCTCGTGCCGGTTGGCTGGTTGCGGGTCCTCGCTGGACTCGCGCTCCTGGCCGCCGTGGCGCGGGCCTGGGCCTCGCGCAGGACCGCCACCTGGTCGGGCATCGGCATCGGGCTGCTGGCCTGCCTCCTCGCGCAGGCCGGCGCGCTCGGGCTCGCGGTCGCGATCTGGAAGGGCGTCGACGCGGCCGGCGTACTGCCGACTGCGTTCGTCGCGAACGGCCGTCCGCTCCTGGTCGCCGTCGGCCTCGCCGTGCTGGGAGCGCATCTGCTCGTGGCGGCGACGTTCGCGGCGCGCGCCACGCGCGCGGGGCTGGTTGCCGGTGCGAGCTTGTGGTCCGGGATCCTGCTCGCGGCGGGTCTGGCGGCCACGCGCTCGTCCACCTGGGGGAACACGCTCGAGGCCGGCCTGCACCTGCTGCTCGTACCGGCGCTCGGTGCGGCACTGCTGCCCGGCCTGCCCGCAGCGCTCGTGGCGGGCGTCCTCTGGTTCCCGATGCTCTTCGGCGTGACCGAGGCTCTCGGTGTGACCTTTCCGCCGGCGCAGGCGCTCGCGCTCGCGGTGCCCGCCACGTTGCTGCTGCCCAACCTCGGACTGCCCGGAGGGTGGCGCTTCGTGCCGGGGATCGCCTGCCTCCTCGCGGCTCTGGCCGGGGCGATCACGACCCTGAAGCTGCGCCCGTACACGCCGGACCAACCCGAACGCAGCAACATCGTGTGCGTGCAGGAGCGCGGGGCGACGCGCGTGCGCGCCCGCCATCGGCCACTCCCGGAACCAGAGCTCGCGCTCCCGGCGGTCCCCGAACCGGAGATCCTGGTGACCGCCGACGAACTCCGTGGGGAGGAGCGCCACCTGCAACTTCGTGTGCGTTCCCGACGGGGCGCTGCCGTCGACTGGCTGCGGCTCGTCGCGGGCGAGATCCGCGGTGCAGCCGTCGAGGGGCGTGAGCTCGAGCCCTGGCAATTGCGGGCAGGGCTGCGCTTCCACCTGGGCGAGGCAGCCGACCTGTCCCTGCATGTACGGACCCTGCCCGCGCAGGCACTGGAGTTCGAACTCGGCGACCGGGCGCAGCACCTCCCGGCCGGGCTCGAGCCCTACCGGGAAGCGAGGCCGGCATGGGTCACACCCAGCCAGGACGGTGATCTGCACCTCGTGCGCTGCCGGGCCAGACTTTGAGGCAAGTCGGGGCCAGCCTATCCTCCACCCCTTCCGTAGCAACCGCATGCTTCACCGCACTCGTCTCGTCTGGCCGGTGGTCACCGCGCTGGTTCTCTCCACTTCCGCACTCCTGGCCCAGGACAAGACCGCGCCCGCGACGGCGACCGCCGTGCTGCGCACGGTGGCGATCCCCGATGCGAACACGGTCAAGGACGACCAGCAGAAGGTCGCCAAATGGCTCGCCGGCAAGACCGGGGTGCAGGTCGAGTTCCTCGAGGTCAAGGACTACGCCGCTGCAGTGACCGCGCTCGCGACCGGCAAGGCCGAACTCGGCTGGCTCGGTGGCGTGACGACCGTCCAGGCGATGCAGCAGAGCAAGGGCAAGGTCGGACCCTTCGTCACGACCGACAACAACCTGCACTTCAAGAGCTACGTGATCGCCAACAAGAGCCTCGGCGCGAAGTCGCTCGAGGACCTGAAGGGCAAGACCTTCACGTTCGGCAACAAGACGAGCACGTCGGGCCACATCATGGCGCGCTACTCGCTCGAGCAGAAAGGCATCGACGCCGAGAAGTTCTTCGCCAAGGTCGCCTACAGCGGCAACCACACGAACACGGTGCTGAACGTCGCTGGCGGCGCCGTCGACTGTGGCGTGTTGAACTACGCGACCTTCGACAAGATGGTTGCCGACAAGAAGGCCGAGGTCGAGAAGGTGGAGATCGTCTGGACGACGCCTGAGTACGTCGACTACGCCTGGAACGTGCGTTCGGACGTCGACGCGAAGTTCGGCGCCGGCACGCTGCAGAAGATCAAGCAGGCGTTCCTCTCGCTCGACGGCACGAGGCCGGAGGACCAGGTGATCCTCAAGATCCACGGCGCCAAGAAGTACGAGGAGTGCAAGCCGATCCAGTGGGATGGCATCCGGGCCGTGCTCGACAAGGTCGACATCACGAAGTGAGCTTCCCCGGCCCTGCCATCGCCGCGCAGGGGCTTGCAAAGGCCTTCGGCGGGCACAAGGTCCTCGACGGGCTCGACCTGCAGATCGAGCGCGGC
>CAZSKV010000428.1:0-7220 GCA_964607495.1 uncultured candidatus Brocadiaceae bacterium | reverse complement strand
GCCGAGGTCGCCGCCGCCGACATGGTTCGCGAATCCATGATCCGAGGTGACCAGCCAGGTCGTGCGTCCGCCGAGGCCGAGATCGTCGACGGCGTCGACGATCTCCCCGAGCAGTCCATCGACGAAGCGGATCGCCGCGAGCGCCGCGGGGGCTCCCAGACCTGTCGCATGCTGGTCCTTGTCGACGTTGCCGAACCAGATGATCGACAGATCCGGCCTCAAGGCCGGCAGCAAGTGCTCCCGCCAGCCGCGCAGCACATGGCGCGATGCCAGCTCGAACTCGCCAGCGTCCGGACGGTCGGCGCGAAGAGATGCCGGCAACGCCGCCGCCAGTGCGTCGGGCGCGCAGAACCCGGGGTGCAAGGTCGACCCCTGACCAGTGGGATCGAGGAGGAACGTCGTGCCGCTCGACGCCGAACTCGCGATCACGAAGCGGCGGCCGTGCGCGCGCAAGTGGTCGCCGAGCGTCCGGCAGGTCACCAGCGGACGCCCGAGTGCCTGCTGCCAGGCGAGGAGCCGGTCGCGATCGCTGACGTCCACCACCGTGCCAGGACCGAGCTCGGGCGCATGCATCTGGTTGCCGAGAATCCCGGTCTTGTGCGGCAGGCAACCCGTGGCGAGCACCGCGGCGTTGACGCGGGTCTTGGTCGGGACGAGCGCGTGGTGGTCGTGGAACAACACGCCCCGCCCGGCCAGGGCGTGCAGGCGCGGCGTGCGCTCGGGGCCGATCAGGTCCGGGCGCATGCCATCCCAGACCACGAGGACGACCATCCGTTCGGGGAATCCCGCTGCGTCGTGTTCCTGCAACGCCGGAGAGACAAGGGCCAGCACGAGTGCGAGCGTGAACATCAGCACACGACGCTAGCAGCCGCGGTGAATCCGGTGTGAAGGCGGATCCGCGTCGGACCAGTTCACAGCACGCTCATTCTGGCTTGGCCGGGATGCGGAGAGTGCCGGCTCGATCCACCCGAAACCCGCAAGGAGCGACATGACTCGAGCCATTCTCGGATTCGGCGCGGCCCTGGCCGCGACCGCAGTCGTCTCGGCCCAATGTGCCTACGGTGCCAAGACCTTCCAACTGCCCGCCAACGTGATCGGCGTGCTCTCCACGTCGGACAACCCCAATTTCCTGGTACAGACCGCCGACCCGACGACGATCTGGGGCGGCAGTCTGCGCCCGCTCCGGCTCAAGCAGCTCTCCGGCGCCAACCAGTTGGCGCCGGTGGGCATCGGCCGCATCCCGGTCGTGGTGACCGAGCTCAACACCGACAAGTACTGGGGTCTGAACCAGCGGGCGGACTTCGTGCCGCTGCCGCTCGCAGGCACGCCGAAGCAGACCGTGGCCGGACAAGAGCTGTTCCTGATCGAGCGCGGCGGCTCGGTGCACGTTTTCGGGCATTGGCTCGAAGCCTGGAGCTCTGCGCCCGTGCAGAGCCAGAACGTCGTCGTGGTTCCGGGCCGGGCGCTGCTCGTGGCCATGGACGGTCCGAGCCGCCTGCTCGGGTTCTCCTGGTTCTCGTCTGGCAAGCCGGTCGTGCTGCAGCTGGTGGCGCCGAAGACTGCCGCGCACATCGCCGGCACCGGCGAACTCGACACGCGGCGGAATGCCCAGGCCTTCGTGACCGACGCGAACGAGATCTCGGTGTTCAGCTCGTTCCTCGACCAGTGGACCAGGGTGACCAGCCAGTCGGCGGCATCGACCCTGACCGCTGCCTATGACAAGAACGTGATCCGCTTCGAGGACACCGGGTCCAACCAGATCCTCTGTTACTCCGCCATGACCGGGACGGCTGCCAGGGTCCAGGTCACGAGCCTCGCCAACGTCACGGTGGCGACCCAGGACTTCGGCATCTCGATCGTCGACAAGTCGAGCGGCGACCTGCACCTCTTCCGCGCGATCGATGGGGGGATCGCGACGTTGCCGGGACTCGCGGCGCAGCTGATCACGGGTGGCGTGTTCGCCAACAACCACTGGACTCTCGCCGTGCAGGATCCGACCACGCAGAAAGTCGAGTACCACTCGTGTTCGACGAGTCGGAGGGGCGCCAACTTCGTGGCCGCTGGCGTGGCCGACCAGACCCTGGTGGCTGGCAAGGGCAACGACAACACGCATGTCCTCGTGACCGACCAGGCACTGCACGGCTACTCGGCGTTCTCCAACAAGTGGACCAAGCTCGCGGGCTACCAGGGCGCATACGTGAACTCCGATGGCGAGGACTTCATCGGCTGGGTCGAGACCTCGTCGCACGTCTACGTGTTCTCGGCGCGCGAGGACCGTTGGGTCACCCACGTGAAGGGCAGTGGCTTCTCCAAGGTACGGGACACCGATCTCGTCGTCGTGATCGACGAGGGCCCGGTCAAGTTCGCCTACAGCTCCGAGAGCACGGGGCTGCGAGCGCACACGATGTCCGGCTTGCGCGCCTTCGAAGGCCAGTCCAACAGCTACCATTTCGCGGTCCACGACAACGGCGGCACTGGTGGGTCGACGATCCACTTCTTCCGTGGCTTCGCCGATGCCTGGGGACAGCTCGAGACCGAGCGCCGCTTGAGCAGCAGCAACAAGTCGTACGTGCTCGAGGACAGCGTGCTGATCGAGGATCTCGATCGCCTGCACGTCGTCGCTGCATTCGGGGACCTCACGAGCCAGTGGGGAGCGCCGAACGACAACTACGCCTGGCACGCGCTGCCGAACCTGAACGCCCGCTTCTTCGCGACCGGTGAGCCGCAAGCCCCGGTCCTGCTCGCGCTCGGTCCGGCGCGCGCGGAGATCGTGATCCCGGGAGCATGTGCTCCGCTGCGGGTCGGCGCCGCAGGACTGGTGACTGTCCCGCTCGGCAGCTTCGACGCGAGCGGCATCCTGCGTTTCGACGCGCTGCTGCCGCCGATCACCGGGATCGTGCGGCTGCAGAGCGCGGCGCTCTCCGGTGGCACGCTCCACTTCGGAAACCTGCTGAACTTCGAGATCTACTGAGTCGCTACAGCGACGATGGCCCCCCTTGGTTGCGGCTCGGCCGCGATGCGCGGGTCCAGGAGTCCGCTCACGGGCAGATCGAGAGCTTCATGCCCTGGGACGCCGCGAACATCCCGCCCGGGGCGTCCGGATCCGCGACCAGCAGCTGCGTGAAGAAGGGCTGGTAACCGAGCCCGGGATCATTCGGGATCGCGAGGCCGAACGAGACCGCGCCGGCGCCGGCCTCGCCAGCGGTGCCGCTCGCGGTGCCCGAGGCGAGCAGGATCGGCTGCGTGAGATCGATGTGCAGGTCGACGCCGAAGAGGTTGCTGGTCGCCGCGGCGGCGCCGAGCACGAGCAGGACCGGCGCGCCGCCGCGCAGCTTCTTGCCGGTCAGCGCAAAGCCCTGATTGCCGACCTTGGCGTAGCCGCCGCTGTAGTCCAGCGCCGGCACGAAGCCACCCTTGCCTGCGGTCGGCTTGCCGTAGTGGCGCGGCACGCCGCAAGTCGGTTCCACGATCCAGAACCCGGTCTGCATGTCGGTGACGTAGACCGCGCCCGACGGCTGGAACGGATAGCAGCCCCAGTCGCCCTTGTAGTCGTTGCCGGTCAGCGGGCTCGTGTCGTAGTTGGCGATCGCCTGTGGCCTGGTCGGGTCGGAGATGTCCAGCGCCCAGTAGCCGTCGCTGTAGCACGCGAGGTGCACGATGTTGCCGCGCAGGTAGACGTAGTGCGCGGTCGCGCCGTTCGGCGAGCACCAGGTGCCGCGCTGCACGGGTGCCTTCTTGTTGCTCACGTCGTAGACCGTCAGGCAGCCGCCGCGGTTCTCGTCGGTCAGCACGCAGGTCTGGCCGTCGGGGTCGACCCAGCAGCCGTGCGTGAACTGTCCGGGAGTGGTCGTCGACGACAGGACCTTGAGCTGTGCCGGATTCTGCGCATCGAGGATCCGCAGCTTGCCGTCCAGGATCAGCGACAGGTAGGCGTAGCCGCCGGCGACGAACGCGTCGTGGACGTAGGACGCGGTGTAGGCGCCGATCTGCGGTGGCGCGGTCGGGCTGGCCGCGAGATCGAAGATCAACGACCCGCTGCCGCTCGCACCGACCGCCCAAAGGTGCCCGCGGTCCTGGTCGATGCCCAACGAATGCGCGGTGCCGCCGAAGCTCGCGGCCAGCACAGGCGCAGCAGGCGTCCGCATGTCGATCACCTGCAGTGGCCCGTGCTCGCTCGCGACGTAGACGTAGTCGCCACAACCCTGGATCTCCCGCCAGAAGTACGGGCCAGACGCCGGCGCCGGCCCCGGCACGAACGCGACCTCGACCGGCGCCGTGGGATTGCTGCAGTCGTAGACGACCGTGCCCGTGCGCGCGGCGATCAGCGCGTACTCCTTGCCGTCCCTGCCGACCAGGCCCCAGCAGCCGGCGTAGTTGTTGGTCGGCGCGATCGCCCCCGGGAACTTGTCGACGTGCGCGAGCACCCGGCAGTTCAGGCCCTGGGCGGCTCCGTCCTGGAACAGCAGCGCCGCCCACAGGGCGGCGCAAAGCGGGGTCGGTATGCGCACGCGAGAAGGCTACTTCACGGGCTGATCACGACCTTCATGCCGCGGGACGCCGAGACCAGGCCGCCCGGGGCCGCGGCGTCGACCACGACCCACTGCGAGTAGAGCGTGCCGAGCGCCAGCGCCGGGTTGTTCGGGATCGGCACGTTGACAGCGGCGGCTCCGGCACCCGCGGCGCCGGCGGTGCCGCTCGCGGTCGTCGACACGAGCACGTTCGGCAGCGCGAGGTCGACCAGCAGGTTGATGCCGAACACCGGTGTGTTCGCGGCGCCGGTGCCGAGCACGAGCAGCGCCGGGGCGCCGCCGAGCATCTTCTGTCCGGCGATCTGGAACGTGCTGTTGCCGACCTTCGCGTAGCCCCCGGCGTAGTCGATCGTCGGCTGGAAGCCGCCCTTGCCGGCCGTGCCGTTGCCGTAGAGGTTCGGCACGCCGCTGGTCGGCTCGACGATCCAGAAGCCGCTCTGCATGTCCGAGAGGTAGATCACGCCCGAGGGCTGGTAGGGATAGCAGCCCCAGTTGCCGTGGTAGTCGTTGCCGCTGTAGCTGCTCGTGTCGTAGTGCGCGATCGGCTTCGGTGCCGTCGGCACGCTGATGTCGACCGCCCAGTAGCCGTCGGAATAGCACGAGAAGTGGGCGACGTTGCCCTTGATGAACACGTTGTGCACGGTCGCGCCGTTTGGTGAGCACCAGCTCGACTTCAGCACCGGCAGCGCCTTGTTGGCGATGTCATAGACCGCGAGGCAGCCACCACGGTTCTCGTCGGCGGTGATCGCGATCTTGTCGTCGTCGGTCACCCAGACGTTGTGCGTGAAGTTGCCGGGGGTCTTGGTGGTCGAGAGCACCGGCAGCGTGCCGGCCGCATTCGCGATGTCGCGGATCTGGAAGTTGCCGTTGAAGATCTGCGCGAAGTAGCCATAGCCGCGGATCGGCAGGCAGTCGTGCACGTAGGGGCTCGAGAAGCCGCCGATCTTCGGCGGGTTCGTGTAGCTGACCGCGAGGTCGAACACGCCGCAGCCGTTGTAGGTGCCGCCCGAGGCCCAGAGCTTCTTCGCGCCTTCGTCGACGGAGACCGTGTGCGCGCTGCCGCCGAAGGTGCCCGCGAGCACCGGGGCGCCCGGGTTCGTGACGTTCACGACCTGCAGCGCGCCGTGTTCGGAGCTGAGGTAGATGTAGTCGCCCTTGTAGCCGTTGGCCTCGCGCCAGAAGTACGGCGTCGAGGTCGAACCGGGGCCCGGGATGAACGCGATCTCGACCGGCGCCGCGGGGTTGCTGCAGTCGTAGAACACCGTGCCGGTGCGGGCCGGGACGACGGCGTATTCCTTGCCGTTGCTGCCGACGTAGCCCCAGACGCCGGCGTAGTTGTTGTTGGGCGAGACCGCGCCGGGGAACTTGTCCACGTGCGCGAGCATCTTGCAGTTCAGGTTCTGCGCCAGGACGGGGAGCGACAACGCGGCGGCGATCGCCGCCGCGCGCATCACGAGGGATGGGGACATCAGGGATCTCGGGCAGGGATGGAGGGACGAACGATGCGCTGCTGGGACGCGGCAGGCGGGCAGCGGGTTCGATCTTGTAGCTGGCGGTTCTGCCGCGGCATAGGGGGGGTGGGGTTCGCGGCGGCCAGTCGCCGATGCCGTCGGGCGGCGAGCAATCCGCAGCGAGTGCGTGCCGCCTGCGAGCCGACCAGCTAGTCTGCCGCCGTTTTCGCCCAGGATCCCCTTGCACCGAGCCACCCTGACCCTGTCCTTGTTCGCTGCCGCTGCCCTCGCCCAGGAGCCCCAGTCCAGGAAGCTCGAAGTGCCGAAGGACACCGAGGTGAAGACCACCGCCTCGGGCCTCAAGTACTGCGTGCTGACCGAGGGGGAGAAGGGCGCCCATCCCCGGCTCGGTGACACGGTCCGCGTGCACTACACGGGTTGGCTGACCGACGGGAAGATCTTCGATTCGTCGGTGCAGCGCGGGGAGCCCGCCGAGTTCGCGCTCGGCCGCGTGATCGAGGGCTGGAACGAGGGTCTGCAACTGATGACCAAGGGCGCGCGCTTCAAGCTGACGATCCCACCCGAGCTCGCCTACGGCGACGAGGGCGCCGGCAACGACATCCCGGGCAAGGCGACGTTGATCTTCGAGGTCGAGCTGCTCGATCTGGTCCCGGGCCCGCAGCTGCCGGGGTTCCACGAGGGCAACGCCGACCGCCAGAAGAAGACCGAGTCCGGAATCGTCTGGGAGACCCTGACCGAGGGCAGTGGCGAGGCCGTGACCAAGGACGACCCGCTCGAGCTCAAGATCGCGTTCTGGAACGAGCGGAAGGAGCTGATCGACTGCTCGGAGATGTCGATGCCGCTCTTCGCGATGGTCGCCCGCATCCGCCTGAAGTTCATGGCCGATGTCGTGCCGGGCATGAAGAAGGGCCAGCGGATCCGCTGCGAGGTGCCGCCGGCGCTGTGCTTCGCCGAGCAGGCGATCGGCACGAAGCTCCCGCCGAACTCGAAGACGATCTGGGAGCTCGAGGTGATCCGCAAGGTCGAGCAGCCGAAGTTCGTCGCGAGCGACGACAAGAAGCTGAAGAAGACCGCGTCAGGTCTCGCCTACGAGATCCTGCGCGAGGGCAGTGGCCGGAATCCGAAGGAGACAGACACGGTCTCGGTGCACTACACGGGGTGGCTGACCGACGGCACGGTGTTCGACTCCTCGCACACCCGCCTGCAGCCGGCTTCGTTC
>CAZSKV010000427.1:0-9632 GCA_964607495.1 uncultured candidatus Brocadiaceae bacterium | reverse complement strand
TGGGTCGAGGCCAAGGGCCGCGACCGGTTCCGGCGCGGCCTCTACACCTACCTGCGCCGCTCGGCGCTCTACCCCGCGAGCCTGCTCTTCGATGCGGCGCGGCGCGAGGTCTGCACGGTGCGCCGTTCGCGCACGAACACGCCGTTGCAGGCCCTGGTGACGCTGAACGATCCGGTCTACCGCGACGCGGCGCTCGGTCTCGGCCGGCGCCTGCTGCGCGCAGCCGACACACCGGCGGCGCGGCTCGAGCGCGGGATGCGGCTGTGCGTGGCGCGCGCCCCGAGCGCCGCCGAACTCGCCGAGCTCGGTGCGCTGCACGCGCGCGCGCGTGCCGAGTTCGCGGCCGACCCGGCCGCCGCCCGCCGGCTCGTGCAGGACCCCGAGATCGACACGACGGGCCTCGATCCGGTCGAGCTCGCGGCCCTGGTCGTCGTGGCGAACGTGCTGCTGAACCTCGACGAGACGGTGACCCGCGGATGAACGCGTCCCTGCAACCCGAATTCACGCGGCGGGCCGTGCTCGGCCGGCTCTTCGGCCTCGGTCCGCTCGCACTCGCCGCGATGCTGCGCGAGGAGCGGCCTGGCGCGCGGGCGCCGGCCGCGCGCGCGCGCGCCGTGATCTGGCTGAACATGACCGGCGCGCCCTCGCAGTTCGACACCTTCGAGCACAAGCCGCTGCTCGCCGAGCTGCACGGCAAGCCGGTGCCGGACGAGTACATGCGTGCGCAGCGCTTCGCGTTCATCGCCGCCGACAAGCGCCCGAACGTGCTCGCGTCGCCGTGGCCGATGCGGCAGCACGGCGCCTGTGGTGCCTACGTGACCGACCTGCTGCCCGAGATCGCGAAGGTGGTCGACAAGGTCACGTTCGTGCGGGGAATGGTCACCGACGAGATCAACCACGTGCCCGCGCAGCTGCTCTTCGAGACCGGATCGCCGCGCATGGGCCGGCCCGCGATGGGCTCGTGGGTCACCTATGGCCTCGGCAGCGAGTGCAAGGATCTGCCCGGCTTCGTCGTGCTGACCTCCGGCAAGGCCGGCCGCTGCGGCACGACCTGCTGGGGCAGCGGCTTCCTGCCCTCGGTCTACCAGGGCGTGCAGATGCGCTCGTCGGGCGACGCCGTGCTCGGCCTCTCGGATCCCGAGGGTCTGTCACGCGGTCTGCGCCGCGCGTCGCTCGACACATTGCAGCAGCTCAACACCAGCCGTCTCGCCGCCGTCGGCGACCCCGAGATCGCGGCACGGATCGCGGCCTACGAGCTCGCGTTCCGGATGCAGACCTCGGTGCCCGAGCTCATGGACCTGATGCGCGAGCCCGCCGCGATCCGCGAGCTCTACGGCGTCGAGCCCGGCAAGGCCACGTTCGGCAACCACTGCCTGCTCGCGCGCCGCCTCGTCGAACGCGGCGTGCGCTTCGTCGAGCTCTGCCACGGTGGTTGGGACCATCACGGCGGCGGCGACCAGAACCTCGTGACCGACTTCCCCGAGCGCTGCCGCCAGGTCGACCGCGGCACGATGGCGCTGCTCGTCGACCTCGAGCAGCGCGGCCTGCTCGACCAGACCCTCGTGATCTGGGGCGGCGAGTTCGGCCGCACGCCGATGCTGCAGGGCGCCTACAACGAGAAGGACCTCGGCCGCGACCACCTGCGCACCGCGTTCACGATCCTGCTGGCCGGCGGCGGCGTGCGCCGCGGTGCGTCGTACGGGGAGACCGATCCCCTGGGCATGTCGGTCGTGAAGCAGAAGGTGCACGTGCACGACCTGCAGGCCACGGTGCTGCACCTCTTGGGGTTGGACCACACGAAGCTCACGTACCGGTATCAGGGCAGGGACTTCCGGTTGACGGACGTGGCGGGGGATGTGGTGACGGGGGTGCTGGTGTAGGCTGACGCTGTGATGAGAGGCCTTCGGCCGGTGAGAGCTGATGCCGAGTGTTGACGAGATCCAGACGTTCGTCCGAGAGCAGACAGGTTGCCGGAGGTCGCTGTCTGAGGATTCCACTCTGGATGAGGATGTTGACTTGTTCGCCGATGACCTGGGCGAGTTCATGGACGCCTTCGCCCAGCGGTTCGGAGTCGATTTGTCCGCGTTCCTCAGGTACTTCCACACTGGCGAAGAGGGGATGAACCTCGGCGGAGTGTTCTTCGCACCGCCGCATGATCGAGTGACGAGAATCCCCATCACGCTCCGGATGCTCCGGGAGGCTGCAGAGCTGGGCAACTGGCCCGTTGTGTACCCCCAGCATTCGCTGCCCGCGAGACGGTACGACATTCTCATCAATCAAGTTATCGCTGGCGGCATGGTCCTCTGGTCCCTTGCTCGATCGCTGTCCTGACCTGTACTCTCGCCACGGCGCAACAAGGCGATGCCTCCGACGAGCGCCGCAGCGGCGCTCGCGGCTGAGCGTCGACGACGTTGGTCAGGAGCTGCTGAGTGATCTATGGTCGACAGTCCTGGTCAACCTGATTCTGGGGATCGCGCTTCCGAGGGCAGTGATCCTCGCAAGCGGCTTGCGGGAATCGCTGAGCAATTGAAGTCAGGTTCTGTGCCTGTTCCCGTAACTGCTCGCACATTCCTTGCGGCACTCCTTGCAAGGACCTGGAGAATGAAATGGCAGTCAGATCCGTTGACGCGATGACTACCCCAGAGGCCCAGCTGCGATCCCTGATCGCGAAATCCGATCCCAAGGACCAGAAGCTCATCCGCTCGGTCCGAGCTGCCGTGCGCAAGCGATTGCCGAGTGCCAACGAGCTCGTGTACGACTACAACACTTTTTTCGTCATCGCGTATTCGCCGACGGAGCGACCCACGGATGCGGTCGTCGCAACCGCCGCGCGTCCCGACGGCATGCGTCTGTACCTCATGCAGGGACCGCGCCTTCCCGACCCGAAGAAGCTGCTGGAGGGATCGGGAAGGCAAACCCGCTATGTCCGGTTGGATAGCGCCAGGCAGTTGGCGCATCCGGATGTCGAGGCGCTGATCGCCGCTGCGATCGACCATTCTGGTTTTCCGTTGCCATGCAAGGGCCATGGAAGACTCGTCATTCGGACGTTCGGTGCGAAGAAGCGGCCGCGTCGGAAGCCGGCGAAGTGACTGCAGCCGTTGGCAGGGCATGGTGCTGGTCTGTCAGCGGTATCCTTGGACCACCCAACTGGACGCTGCAACCGACTGGCGCCCCGAGCGGCGCCGGCGGCTGATGGCCAAAGACGTTGGGCGGACTACATCCATGGCCAACGGGAAGCCTGGCGACCATCCCCTCAACGACATCCTCGACCATGGCCGTCCGGTCGTCGCTCCCGAGGCCGATGCTCTGGTCCGGGACATCGCAAAGCTCATCCCGGACTACCGTCTCCGGGATCTCGTCGATTGGCTATCGCCTCCGCCGATCGACGACTTCACGACGCAGTTGCGGAAGCTCCGGGATGATCTGGTCGCCGCGGCCCGCGCTCGCGGCTGGGAGGTGTCGTGACCCTGAACCTGGACGAGTCGGTCGCGCAAGCGATGGAGGCCGACGTGCGGCTCTTGCCCCTCCTGCCAGAGCTCCTGACCGACCTGTGGGAGTTGGGTTCCTCGGCCGAACAGGTCGTTGCCGCTCTCGAGTCGGTTGGAGTGGCGCCGGGGTCCACCGTCCTCGATCTGGCCTGCGGGAAGGGCGCAGTCGCCGTGGCCCTTGCCGAGCAGCTGGGTGCCCGGGTGGAGGGCATCGACGCCTTCCAGCCGTTCCTGCAGGCCGCGCGGACGCTGGCGGCGGAGCGAGGCGTCGCCCATGCGTGTCGCTTCGAGCAGGGAGACATCCGGAATCTGCTCGGGCAGGAAGCGCAGTACGATGCAGCCCTCCTGCTGAGCGTTGGGCCTGTGTTGGGGAACTATGAGCAGACCATGGCAGGGCTGCGGAGATTGGTTCGCGCCGGCGGGTACATCGTGATCGAGGATGGCTTCGTGGCCGACGGTGTGAGGCATCTGCCAGGTGCCGAAGCGTATGCTGGTCACTCGGAGACACTCCGCCAATTGACCGTCTGTCGTGACGTTGTGGTCCAGGAAGTCATCTGCCCGACGGAGCAGGCCCGCGCGGTCAACCGGAGGAACACCGACCTGATCCGACAGAGGGCGCCTCGCGTCAGAGCAGACCACCCCGGCTTCGAGCAGCTGATTGACGAATATGTGGCGAGGCAGGAGCGTGAGACGCAGATCCTCGGCTCGCAAGTCCAGTGCGCGATCTGGGTCCTGCGACGGGCTTGGTAACGTGGATCGCACGTCCAACAGGGCGGAGCAGCCGGACGGCCGCTTCGCGCCGCGCTGACCGCGATGCGCTACTTCGCCGCCTGCCTCGTCACGATCGGCACGTAACCGACCTCGTAACCCTTCGGCGGCGTCACCAGCACCGCGGGGTCGAGCGCGGCGAGCTTGCCGGTCGTGGCCGGCGGCAGGTACGTGCGGTCCTTGGTCCAGGTGCGGTGCAGGCGTTCGACGCGCTGCTGCATGCGCTCACGTTCTTCGGCAGAGAGGTCGGCGTGCTGCAACGCCGGTTGGTCGCAGAAGCGGTACCAGCTGTACGTCACGACACTGCCGTCGCCGAGTTCGGCGGTGAACGGTCCGGCGACCGGGCCGGGCGTCGCCCACGCGCCGTCGGTCGGCGTCACGTACGGCTCCGGGCGCTGCCTCGCCGGCGGGGTGAACGCGAGGTCGCGCAGGGCCGGGGGCACTTCGGCTCCTGCTGGAGCCGGCCGCCACTGCGGCTTCTTGTCTTTCCCGACGGTGGCGACGAAGTGCTCGGGCAGCGTCGCGAGGCCATCCTTGCCGACACGCACGGCCGTCTGGTCCCAGACCCAGCAGAACGTGTGGCCCTCGACGGCCTCCGGCTTCGCGAGGCGCGCCCAGTCGACGGCGATGCGCTCTTCCTTTGGCGTGCCCGGCGTGTGGATGCGCCAGGTCGACCATCCCTTGCCGGTCAGCGTGTGCACGATGCTCTTCGCCGCGTCGATGCGGCCAGCACACGCGGGCCCGCCGGCGAACCACGCCGCGACGTCGTCCCAGAGTGCGTCCCTCCGGAACGAACGGATGCGATGCACGAGCACCGAGCGGCCGTCGGCATCGACCGGAAAGCGCGTCGGTGCGACGCGTGCGTGCAGCGCGCCCTGCGCATCGGCGGCCACGAACGCCGGCACATACTGCGTCTCCATCTGCAGCGCGCGGTTGGGATCGGACGGACGACGATCGAGGAAGAGCCCCGCGAACTCGGGCTTCTTCACCGTCGCTTCGCTGAAGAAGAACGGCGTGAAGAACGCAACGGGTCCTTTGAAGGTCGCGGTGTCGAGGAACAGCGTCCAGCACTGGCCACCGGTCGGCACGTCGGCGCCGGCGGTCCTCGTCTTCGGCTCGGCAAGCGGCAGCGCCAGGTAGCCGTAGCCGAACAGTTCGCCGCTCGTGCCCTGCTGCAGGTTGAGGCCGTCCGGCGGCCAGATCACCCACGGGCTCAGCTGCGCGACGCCGTACTTGCCGAGCGGCCGCTTCCAGTCGCGGCCCTTGCCAGCACCGGGGCCGTTGGCCCACATCGAGAACTCGAGCGCGACGCCGCCCATGATGAACTTCGGCGTCGCGGTCGCGAAGCGCGTGTCGCGCCACCATCCGAGCCCGCCTTCGATGTCGGAGTAGGCCTTCGCCGCAGGCTTGTCGGCGCCGAGGTGTGCGAACATCCAGGTACCGAACAGGCCGGTCTGGAAGCGGTCGCCGGGCCAGGCGCCGAGCAGGGGCCACGCGGCGACGTGCATTGCAAAGCCGCCGCCGAAGTCGCCGGCAACGCGTTCCTGCGGCACGCCGAGGTACCCGTCCATCAGACCCTCCTGCGCGCCGGTCGGTGCGGCTTCTTGCGCCACGGCGGCGGCGGCGAGCACGAACGGGGCGAAGCGACGCAGCGCAATGGTTCGCATGGGTAGCTCCTTACTCTGCCGACACCGGTCGGCGCGAGGGACAGCCAGGATCGAATCGCTGCCGGCCGCTGCGGATGGTGTCGCGACCCCTCCGCACCGATGGCCATGCTTCACGAGTTTCCTCCTGGGTCTACCGAGCGTGAAGCGCCCCCTTACGCTCTCCGCGATCTGTTGAGAGCCATGCCACGAGCCCCGTCGATCGTCCTCGTTCCCCTGCTCATCGCGATCGGCTGCCTCGCGGGCGCGGCGTTGGCCCAGAACATGCCGAAGGCCGACGTCGTGGATGTGCCGGCGATCGCCGACGGCCTGTGCGTCAGCAACGTGTTCCAGAGCAACATGGTCGTGCAGCGCGACAAGCCGGTCGTGATCTGGGGCTGGGCCGCGCCGGGCGAGGAGGTCACGGTGTCGTTCGGCAACGACCGGCAGACGACGCAAGCCGCTGCCGACCGCACGTGGCGGGTCACGCTCGCCTCCCGGCCAGCGAACGCCGCGCCGCAGCAACTGGTCGTGCAAGGCAAGGATGCGCGGCTGGTGCTCGACAATGTGCTCGTCGGAGACGTCTGGCTGCTCGGCGGCCAGAGCAACATGGAGTTCGAGCTCGAGAAGGTCGAGAACGGCCAGCTCGAGGTCGTCTCGGCCAACTTCCCGAACATCCGCGTCCTGACCGTGCCATACGCGGTCGGCCCTGAGCCGCGGCACAGCTTCCCGCGGCTGCACGAATGGAGTGACTGGTTCGGGCGGCACTTCCGCAAGGGTGACTGGGACGAGTGCACGCCGGCCATCGCCCGCGAGCTGTCGGCGATCGGCTACACGTTCGCGCGCCGCGTGCACCTGGCGAGCCAGGTGCCGATCGGCGTCATCGACGCATCGCGCGGGGGCACGACCGTCGAAACCTGGACGCCGCTCGCGCGGCTGCGCACGCTCGACGAACCGTACTTGCGCGAGAAGCTCGCCGACTGGGACCGCCGCGTCGCCACGTGGGATGCCCAAAAGGATCTGGAGCAGCGCGTCACCCAGAACCGCCGCTGGGTCGAGCAGCAGGTCGCTGCAAGCAAGCCCGTGCCCGACGATCGCAAGCACGACCCGAGCGATCTGCGCCCTGGCCCGATCGCCGATGCGAACCACCCGGGCCACTGCTACGCGGGCATGATCGCACCGCTCGCGGGCCTCGCCGTGAAGGGCGTGCTCTTCCACCAGGGCTACAACAACGCATTCGACGGCATGCCCGGAGTGGGGCTCTACCGCGCGGTGCTGCCCGAGTTGCTGCGCGCGTGGCGTGCGGCGTTCGGCGACCCGAAACTGCCGTTCGGGATTCTGTCGTTGTGTACGGAGGGCTACCCGCAGACGCGCGACGACTACTGCGAGAAGATGCTCGACACCGGCATCTACATCCGCGAAGCGCACTACCACACGTTCCTCGAGCTGTTCCGCGCCGGTGACACGAACGTCGGCTTCGCCAGCACCAGCGACCTGCGCCGCCGGTGGTACCATCCGCAGGTCAAGATCCCCGCCGGCGAACGCATTGCGCGCTGGGCACTTGCGACGCAGTACGGCTTTGGCCGCGAACTCGAGTGGAAGCCGCCGCTGCTCACCGGCATGGCGGTGCGCGATGACGCCCTCGTGCTGCAGCTCGACACGCCGGTCGGCGACCCCGAGGACGGCGCGATCGTCGGCTTCGCGATCGCCGGCGACGACCGCTGCTTCCAGCCAGCCGATGTCGCGTATCTCGAGGTCGGCAAGGACGACCGCGGACAACCGCGGTTCGACCAGAAGCAGCTCGTGTTGCGCAGCCCGCTGGTGCCGTCCCCGAAGCACTTCCGCTACGCCTGGGGCCGCAACCCGCTCGCCAACCTGCAAGCGATCGGCAACAAGGACCTGCCGTTCGCGACCCAGCGCAGCGACGACTGGAACGTGGGCGAGGTGCCGCTCGGCGTGCTCGGCGGGGAGTGGACCAGCCGGGCGGCGCTGACCCCCGCGCAGCGGAACCGCGTGCTGCAAGCGCTGCGCCAGGAAGACGTGCGGCGGCGCGTTGCGGAAGCCGAGGCGGTGCTGCGCGAACACGGCCGCGGCGACGCGCGGCAACCAGGCAAGCGGTGAGGCTCGCGAGCACCCACCGAGCGGCTCGGTGGGCACGACGTCGTTGCGCCAGTGGGCTGGCCGAGGAGGCCTCGAACTGCGACCATGTTCGGCGCTGGCGCTTCGGTCCGGATGCGTGCGCGCCTGGTGGTCAGAGAGAATGGGCAGCTTGACGGAGATCGCAGATGAACAAGGTCAACGTGGCTGAGAAGCTCGAGCTCATCACCGAACATTGGCGCCCGAAGGTCGTCGGAGAGTTGAATGGTCAGGAAGTGAAGCTCGCGAAGTTCCAAGGCACGTTCGTCTGGCATCACCATGACCACGAGGACGAGTTGTTCCTCGGATTGCGTGGGCGATTCCGCGTGGAGTTTCGCGACCGGGCGGTCGAAGTGGGGCCCGGCGAGTTCATCATCGTTCCTCGCGGCGTGGAGCACCGGACCGTTGCCGAGGAGGAAGCCGCCGTCCTCGTCTTCGAGCCGGCGGCGACACGCAACACTGGCAATGTCGAGGATGCCGGATTCACGGCTCCGACGGGAGTGCGGATCTGAGATCTGGCAATCCCCAACCCGGCGCTGTGGCCGGCCGAGATGCCTCCCCCGCTTCGCCCGGTCGGCACTTCGCCGACGAACACCAGGATCGTGTGCCGGACAGAAGGGAGGCCGCGACTCTGTGATCATCGTGCGCCCGGAGGTTCCGTCCGACCACGACGCTGTCCGCGATGTCCACACGCTGGCCTTCGGGGGCTCGACGGAGGCCGCCTTGGTCGACAGGTTGCGTGGTGCTCGTGGCAGCATCTCGCTCGTTGCCGAAGAGGCGGGAAAAGTCGTGGGCCACGTGTTGTTCACGGCCGCGACGATCGCCGGCGGGAGTCCCCACGCCCTGGTTGCGGGCCTCGGTCCGATGGCGGTGGTTCCGGAACGTCAGCGCCACGGCATCGGTTCTGAGTTGGTGCGCCGGGGTCTGGCAGTCTGCCGCCGCACGGGCTGCGAGGCGGTCGTCGTGGTAGGCCATCCGGAGTACTACCCGCGCTTCGGGTTCCGACGCGCCAGCAGCTTCGGACTGCGGTGCCAGTTCGATGTGCCGGATGAGGTGTTCATGGCCGCAGAGTTGCGTCCTGGCGTGCTGTCAGCCGGTGGTGAGGTGCGATATGCGCCGGAGTTCTCCGAGACATAGACAGGATCGCGACATGCCGCCGCTCATCGTCGTGCCGCCCGGGCGGGCATCCGCGCATCGTGAGCTGCGAGGAACAGCCAGGAGGCGGTCCAGCTACAGTATGCAACGGGCGGCGCTACGCGCCGCCTCGGAGCCGGGCGTGAGGCCAGCCTACGCGACCGTGTCGCCATGACCAAAGACTTCAGGTTGCGCGAGACGACCAGCAGCAAGCTGTGGGACTTCGGGTGGTTCGACCGCAGCGAGTTCGATGTCGGGCGAGACCTTCGCGCGCACGGTCGGGATGTGCTGCGTCGCTTCCTTCAGAGTCCGATCGCGCAGCGCTCCTTCTGCACGAGCCCGGACCCATGGGGAGCGCCCGTCGAGCGGCATGGCCCCTACTTCTGCGCGACTTGCGATTCCAGTTGGTTCGATCCGATCACTGAGGTCGAGCTGCGCCAGAGGATCGCAGGCATCATGGGGC